>JANLHD010000017.1 GCA_024653865.1 archaeon
CTTGGTTGGAATGTCATAATCCGGAAGGTTGGGGTCGAATTCCCCTATGCCCACTTCCTCTGGGGAAATGTAATCCTCGGCAAGATATTCATCCCCCTCGACATCCACATACTCGACGTCCCCGGCATCCGACACAGGCGGCTGGGATGAAAAAAAAGCCAAGAACAAGACAAGCAAGAGCCCCAAAATCGCCCCGGCGGGCAAAAGTAGCCAATTGGTCTGCATGAGTAAAGAGTTGTGGCTTCTAATTAATAAATTTATGTTGCAAAACTTACTTCATGAAAGTCTCGTTCATAGGGTGCGGGAAAATGGGATCCGCAATGGCAATTGCCGTCGCCAAAACCGGCCTGCACGAGGTTTACTGCCATGACCTGGATTATGCCAAGTCCAAAGCACTTGAAAAATTCGGTGCAATTTCGCACGATTCCCCAAAATCCGCGATCAAGAACTCCGAAATAGTTTTTTTCTGCGTAAAGCCCCAGGCTCTCGAAGGAACAATCTCCGGCCTGAAAAATAGCCTGGAAGGAAAAATAGTGGCGTCAATTGCCGCGGGAAAAACAATCGCATCAATCCAGCGCGCACTCGGAAAGGGAAAAATAGTGCGCGTGATGCCAAACATCAACGCCCTCGCCTCGCAGGCAGCAAGCGCATACGCATGCGAAAACCTGTCCGCAAAAGAAAAGGCGATGGTGAGGGAATTATTGCTCTGCTTTGGCACCGCTTCAGAATTTTCTGAAAAAAAATTCGACGCAATCACCGCTCTTTCTGGCTCCGGCCCCGCATTTGCCGCATATTTTATTGATTCGCTCGCATTTGCCGGCGCACAGCAGGGGCTCTCGGATAAGGACGCCCTGGAACTGGCGGTGCAAACCTGCCTTGGCACTTCAATGATGCTAAAAAACGGCCGCTCGGCAAAAGAAATTTCGGAAATGGTCTCATCCCCGAACGGCACCACAATCGCCGGAAGAAAAATCCTTGAATCCGGGGAATTTCGCGCAATCATATCCAAAACAATCGCCGCGGCAAAAAAACGCTCCGAGGAATTGGGGGAAGAAAAATGACGAAAAAAAGGATTGTCGTGAAAATCGGCACAAACGCCCTGATGAAGGACTCGCGCATAAACAAGCGCCTAATTTCCGACCTCGCCGAGGACCTGTGCGTGGTCAGGCAAAAAGGCATGGATGTAATTCTTGTGACAAGCGGCGCAATCGGCTTTGGAATAGAACTCCTGGGAATAGGTTTTCCCAAGGACGTGACCACTCAGCAGGCAATGGCTGCAATTGGCCAGAACGGCCTGATGCATGAATACAAAAAGGCGTTCGCAAAGCACAACCAGCTCACGGCGCAATTGCTACTCACCCAATACAATTTCACCAACAAAAAATCCTTCACAGACCTTAGCAATTCAATAGAGCGCCTGCTAGAACTCGGCGCAATACCTATAATAAACGAGAACGACGCGGTTTCAATCGAGGCACTCTCGGAAGAAAAAAAATTTTCCGACAACGACGGCCTCGCGGCACTTGTCGCAACAAACTTTGGCGCCGACGTCCTTGTCATACTAACCGACGTGGACGGCATCTACTCCGATAACCCGAAAAAAAACAAGGACGCAACAAAAATCAACGGGATTGAAGGCCTCTCAAAAATCATGATAATCGAGGGCGAAAAATCCGAATACGGCCTTGGCGGCATAAAATCCAAAATCGCCGCGGTAAAAAAGGCACTCGATTCGGGCGTAAGCGCAATAGTGTGCAAGCCGGGAAAATCAGCGGTCTCGGATTCGCTGGACAACCGCTCAAGCGGCTCGGTTTTCCTGATTGAAAAAATCGAAACACGCACGGGCTGATTTTGAATGGGTGATGTTGAAACAAAGGCAAAAAATGCGAGGCAAGCATTCCTGCAGCTCTGCGTGGTTCCCGCAAAGAGGCGCAATGCCGTGCTTGGGCGAATGGCAAAAAACCTTACCGCAAAAAAACAGGAAATAATGGCGGCAAACGCCAAGGACATTGCCGAATCCAAAAAATCAGGCCTCTCCGAACAGCTTGTGAAAAGGCTCGTTCTCTCGGACGAAAAATTCGGGGAAATAATTTCTGGCGTAAATGCCGTGAAAGGCCAGGATGACCTCGTGGGAAAAACGATTTCAACGACGCTTTTGGACAAAGGGCTTTTGCTCGAGCAAATATCAACCCCCATAGGGGTGATTTGCGCTATTTTTGAGGCAAGGCCCGACGCGCTTGTGCAGATTGCGAGCCTCTCGATTAAAAGCGGGAATGCCGCGATTTTGAAGGGTGGGAGCGAGGCGCGCAAGACCAACGCCGTCCTCGCGCAAATAATTAGAAAATCCCTCGCCGAGGAAGGCCTCTTTGAGGATGCGGTGCAATTGATAGAATCACGCGAAGATGTGGCAAAAATTATTTCGCTAAGCGAGTACATCGACCTAATCATCCCGCGCGGCAGCAGCGCATTTGTGAAATTCATTCAGCAAAACTCGACAATTCCGGTGCTCGGCCACTCGGACGGCATTTGCCACGAATACGTCGACGAACACGCCGACACCAAAAAGGCAGTTCGCATTTGCGTCGACGCCAAGACCCAGTACCCCGCAGTGTGCAACGCCATGGAAACCCTGCTCGTGCACGAAAAAATTGCGCCAAAATTCCTCCCCGAATTCGCGAAGGCACTAAATGGAAAGGTCGAGCTTAGGTGCGACCCAAATAGCGCCAAAATACTTTCAGAAAAAGGCTTTGCCACAAAAAATGCCTCGGAAAAGGATTGGGGAACCGAGTACAACGACCTGATACTATCAATCAAAACAGTTTCCGGCCTCGAAGAGGCAATCACACACATCAATACCTACGGGTCAAAGCACACGGACGGCATAATCACGGAAAATGAAAAAAATGCGCGCGAATTCCTTTTGCAAGTGGATTCCGCGGGCGTGTACCACAATGCATCCACTCGGTTTGCGGACGGTTACAGATACGGAAAAGGCGCCGAGGTGGGAATTTCCACGGGAAAAATCCATGCGCGCGGGCCGAGCGGAATGGAAGCGCTTCTCACCTACAAGTATATCCTAAGGGGCAACGGCCACATAGTGGCGGATTACACTGGAAAGGGCGCAAAAAAATTTTTGCACAAAAAACTCTGATTAAGTTATGACAGGAGTTTGGGCAACCTCGAATTTCTCGGAGTTGTCCTTGGTTTCCTTGACGCTCTGCAATTGCTGAATAAGAGCCTTCTCGGTTTCCTTCGCCTCTTTTAGAAGCGGCTCGATATCCAGGCCAAAATTCATGCTCGAATCAAGTTTTTTGAGAACTTCCGCCGCCGCCTTGTAGTCAGCGGAAAGCTGGACGTTCCCCAAAAGCGAAATCGCCTCGACATTTTGCCCCCTCAATTCCAGCAATATGAGCGCGGTGATTCCTGTCGTGATTCCGTCCTTGATTTCCGTGAGCCCGTGCGACTTGAGGAGCTTTTTGGATTTCTCATCCGCAGCAATCCCGTAAATTATTTCCTTGGGGCCAGCATCCGCAGAATGCACCCCCGAGAGGGAAATCACCCTCGCGAAACCCTTTTGTTTTATCCACTCAACGGTTTTTTTTGCGACCATCGAGGTGAATTGCTTTCCAATAACCTGCTCTGAAATCAGCACGGCGACCTTTCTTTTTTTGTCGGCATAAATCCGCGCCGGCCTTATGGGCGTCCCGTTATGAATCCTGATAATCGGCAAAAAAATATTCGAGTCAATGTATCCAACGTACTCAAAATCCATTTTTTCCACGATGTACTTTGCCGCAATCGTTCCGACAAGCCCCATTCCCGGAAAACCCTCGATTAGGGTGTAGCCCTTGAGGCTTGTTTTTTCAACTTCAACGAAATCAAATTCCCAATGCATGCTAAAACAACGCCTACGTTCCTTAAAAAGATTACGCGAAGAGCGAAGAGCAAGCAATGAGAAATGTGCGAAAGCGGATTTGGGGGATTAGAGTGTGAATCCGCTTTTTGCGAGAAAATAAAAAAGCAGTCCAAGCGGCACGAGCGCCGAGGCATATAGCACGGCTTTCTTGGGGGAATTTTCCTGGAACGCCACAAACACCGACCCGATTATTGCGTACTCGATGATATACGCAATCGTGGCTATGCCCGATGCATTTGCGAGCTCATTTCTCGCGGCATCCGATAAACCCAATCCGAGCTCCGAAATCCCCGAAAAATTGAATCCCTGCGCCATGCCAGCCATTAACCCCAAAAGCAAAGGCACAATTATTCCTCCCGCAAAAAGAATCGTGTACTTCTCTATTTCCGCACTAGCCCGCCTCTCCGCAAACACCGCATTCGTCTGCATTATGTCCTCCGCGGTTTCCCTGAAAATCTCGGACGCATCCGCCCCGGACTCCATTGCGTCGACAAGCATGCCAATCGCCCTCGATAGCATTGCCGAACCCCATTTTTCCGAAAGCCTAAGCAATGCATCCTCGATGGTTGAGCCGTTTTTCACCTCCACGTTCGCCGCCTCCATCTCTTTTGCAAGCACCCCTTCACCATTCGCCGCAACGAATTCGAGGCACTTCTCCCCGAAAGCCCCCCTTGGCATCGATGATGCAATCAAAAGTAGGTCCGGCAATCCTTCCTCGATGCTTTTTTTGTTCCTCTCCCCCAAAAACTCCAAATAAAAATACCCAAGAACCGCGGGAAGGAAAAATGCGAGCGGGGAAAAAAGCCCGAGGGTCTCGTGTTCAAGAACAAAAAGTGTTGCGTAAAGAAAACCCAAAAAACAAAGCGCGCCAACTGCGGTTGCGTACAAAAAAAATTCTTTTTGCCCGATTTTGGCTCCGCTTAGCAATATTGCCCTCCCGAGCCTTTGCGCAAAAAAATTCTCATGCCGCATTTTCCGCATTTTCACACCTTGAGAAACTCCGGCACCAAGCTCTTTATGTAAAAGATTAGCGTGAGGTCGAGCAACGGAAACCCAATCGCCGTTATTGCAATCACCTGCAGGGGCGAAAAACCGATTTCCATAAAGCTCGAGCCAATTGATATGAACGCCGAGAACATTGCCGGCACGATTGCCGAAACAGCGATGAATGCGAGCGACAAAAACGCCATTTGCCCCATGAACTTTCTTGCCTCGCTTTTTTGCCGCGCGAGCAATTCCACGGCAACCCTTCTTATTGGGTTTCCCTTTCCCCTTTGCTCCCCGTGCTCATAGGCGAACACCATTTGGGCTATTGCGCGCTTCAACGCATGCGAAAAAGACCTCGAGGAAATCCACCTAAGGCAATTTGGGACCGATTCGCCGAGCCTTGCCTTTCTTGCAAGCGCCGCCAAAACCTCCGTGGAAAAGGCGCCATAATTGGATTTTGCGATTCTTGCAAGGCAATCATCAAAATGCCTTCCCAGATTCAATTCCACGCTCGCCTGCATGAGCGCAAAGGGAAGGTGCCTCTCGATTTCCCTGTCCCTTTTTTGGATTGCCCGGCGCTCCGTTCCCCAAACAATTGCCGAAACCCCGAATGCGCAGAGAAACGAAAAAATTGCGCCCTCGAGCGGAGCATCAAAGAAAAGGTTCCACAAAAGCCACGCCCCAACAAATGCGAGCGCCCCGGCCTTTGCGCAAAAACCCAGCCTCTCCTGCGCAGATTCCAATGAGCCAAGCATTTCGAGCTCTTTTCCCTTTGCCAAAAGAAGCTCATTCAAAAAAGCTGGTTGCATGCAAAAACTCCTCCTGCAAAAGATGGGCATTTTTTTCCAAAAAAATCGCCCTCCTATTTATTTCCCTTTCAAGGCGCGATTCTTTTACGCCAAAACTCGCGGCGATTTTTTGGGCGCATCTTTTTCCCTTAATCGAAATTTTTTCAACGCCGGCCGCGGTCCCGGAACAAAAAATTTTTTCAACGCCCAATGCGCCTTCCTTTGCATCCGGCTCGCTTATCTCCAAAACTTTCCTGTGCTCTTTTGCCGACTTCCCCAAATTCGAGGTCCACCTTTTCTGCGTAATTATGAGGTCAATGCACGCGATGTCCTGCTCCATCGCCCCCAGATTGCGCAGCCTCTTTATCGCCTCGCTTGCGGATTGCGCGTGAAAGGTCGCATAGCACCCTTTTCCCTGCCCCGCAAGAAGCGTGTCAATGAATGCGCCTGCCTCCTCTTTTGTCCTGACCTCGCCGACAATCACGCGGTCGGGGCGCATCCTCAAAGTGTTCACAATGAGCCCTTGCATTTCAATGCCGGCGGTTTCGGACGTTGACAATTTCACGAAGTGCTTGTGAGGAACCCGCAGCTCCGGGGTCTCCTCAACGCTGATGATCCTCTCGTTTTGCGGCATGAAATAAAGCAGGCCATTTAGCAGCGTTGTTTTTCCGGAGCCCGTGTTCCCGCAGACAAGAATCGAGCAATCCGCCCGAATTGCCATCCACAGGAATGCGAGCTGTGCAAAAGAAACCGACCCGGTACGCGCAAGCATCGGCGGCGTCCAGGGAGTTTCGCGGAATTTTCTGATTGTGATCGCCGTTCCCGAAACCGCCGCGGGGGAAATGCAGGCATTGAGCCTCGAGCCTTCCGGAAGAGTGGCATTGAGCCTGGGGTTTTGTGCTGTAATTCTTCGCCCAATGGCCCCCGCCATGGAATTTATGATTCTTTTGAGTTCATCATCGCTCGAAAAATAGAGGTCGGTTTCCATCCAGCCGAAAGCCGAGTCAAAAACATGCACCGGCTTGTTCCTGCCGATTCCAATTACCGAAATCTCCTCTAGGTTCTCATCCGAAAGAAGGGCGCTAAGTGCACCCCCTGTGGAGGACAAATCCACGAACACGCCTCCAAGATAATCGCGCTGGGCCAAGGTCAATTCCACATTGCTAAGTTCACAGTAATGCCCAAGAGAATCCGGTGGCGAAGGCCCTGGCCCTTGCAAAAACTTGTGCTCGAGGGCGTTTTTGAGCAGGATCGCCTCCTCGCTGCTGATGCGCGCAATCCCGCAAGCATAAACGAGTTTCCCGTCGGATTTTCTCATAATTTTTGGCCTTTTGGCGGAAACCTTTCCCAACCCCTGCATTGGGAGTACACCCCAGCCAAGCGCATTTTCGGACTCCAGAACCCCAAACACCATAAACACCTTATTTCGACAATAAACGAAATATTGGTTTGTTTTTTTTAGGTTTTTGGTTGCCCAAATTATTCTTATATTACTAATTTTAGCAGGAATTATTAATTAATGAATTAACCTTATTTAGGAAATGGGGTCGGAAATAAGAATTATTCATGTCGGGGACTTTTCCCTCGAAAACAAAAAAACACTTTCAAACGTTGAGGTCGCGGTGCAAACCCACGGAACACTAAATGCAAATGGCGATAATGCGGTGCTCGTATTCCACGCGCTTTCCGGCTCCGCGCACATCGCGGGATTCAATTCCGAATTTTCAAAAACCTCCAAATTCTGGTCGAACGAATGCCGCATCGGATGGTGGGACAACTTCGTGGGGCAGGGAAAAACCATTGACACCCAAAAAAAATTCGTGATTTGCCAAAACCTGCTCGGCGGATGTTACGGAACAACAGGCCCGTGTTCAAAAAACCCCGCAACCAAAAAACCCTATGGCTCGTCTTTCCCTGATTTTTCCCTAAAGGATGCCGCAAGGCTGCAGAAAATCGTCCTGGAAAAAATCGGCGTGAAAAAACTCGACTGCATAATAGGCTCGTCCCTGGGTGGCCATGTCGCACTCGAGTTCGCCCTCGAATACCCTGATTTCGCGAAAAAGGCGATACTAATCGGAACATCCGCAAGAATTACTTTTCTCAATAGGCTGCACTGCCTCGAACAGATTTTTGCGATAGAAAACGACCCGAATTATTGCAACGGTGATTATTACCTCGCGGAGCCGCCAACAAAAGGCCTTGCGCTCGCGAGAATGATTGCGCACAAGACCTACGTGGACATCGACGCGATTGCCGAGCGCGCGAGAAAAGAAACAGTGCTGCCGAATGATTATTTTTACAATTACAAAATTTCGCATTTCATCGAATCTTACATGTACCACCAGGGAAAGAAGTTCACGGAGCGCTTTGACGCCAACACATACCTCGCATTCCTAAAGGCAATCCTCTCTTTCGACCCCGTGAAATCAAAAGGCGGCCCTGGCCAAAAAATATTCTCCGGGCTTTGCAAAATGGATTTTTTGGTCGTCTCGATTTCCTCGGATGTTTGCTACTATCCGGAGGAGCAAGAGGAGCTCGCGTCCCAATTAAGGGGTGCGGGGGTTCGCTGTGATCATTTGGCGGTGGATTCTGGCAAGGGGCACGATTCTTTCCTTTTGGAGCCGGAGAAATATGGTTTCATAAATGATTTTCTTGAACAAAAAGAGTTCGCAATCGAAAGCCAAAGGCGCTAATCCCAAAAAAGCCTTTCTCCGACCCTGATTTTTTTTGAGTGCCTTATGGGGAGTTCCACAAGCCACTTTGCCTCTGCTTTGGGCGTGTAATTCAAGGCCCATGGCTCTAGGATGTTTTTTTCAAAAACCCTCTTGTTTCCATCCAAAAAGGCGATGCAAATGGGGAAAAAAACGAACATCATGTGCACGCTCGCGCCAATCCTTGTCGGCGTGCCCAACTCGAAGACAAGCGCATAATCAAAGTTTTTTTCCTCCTCCAGCATGAGGCCGCGGAATTTTTCAAATGCGCTTTTTGCGAACCTTGTTTTTGCAATCGGTTCCCCGTTCTCGGCGTGAAGCATTTTTGTTCACTGCTTTTTCCGGTCTTCGCGGATCATTTCTATGCTCGGGACCTTTATTTCCTCGAGCATTGCCCTTGATTCCTTGGTTGTGATGGAATTGCCTTTTTCTTTTTGGAGTTCCTTGCGCAATGAATCGAGTTCCTCAAGCTTTATTTGCATGTCAAGAAGAATTTTTTGGGCGCTCTTTTTCACGCTGCTTCCTTTTGTCGCCATCAAAGAATACTATGGTTTTTTTGGTTAATAAAACCAACCTTTTTCCTAAGTACGCCGAAAAAAAATCAACTTTCAATAGTTTTCCTCCAAACCAGAATTTTTTCGAATGGACTTGCGCTTTTCTCGGCTTAAACCTAACTCCGCATTTGGAGTGCTCCGTTAGGGTTTAATGCCTCCAAAAGCAGCAGAGACGTCCACGAAAAAATTCATTCTTTTTTGGAGGTATCGCAAATGAGTAATTTCGAAAGTATTCAAGCCCCGAGAGGGGAGGAAATATCAGTCGCTCTTAGGTCAATTTCTTTGGAGCAGGAGTTGCTATCTGACCGGGAAATTTGGATTTTGAAGGAGTGTGATTGCTGATGTTTGCACCGGCAATCAGGTCCCAAAAACCTTTAGGTTTTGCAGGGCATACTATTCGTGTGCCCCCAAAACTTTCCGTTTTTGATGCGCAGTCCGATTGGCTGAAGGGTGAATTATATGTCCATGGCTTGAGGACTGAAATTAGGGAAATGCTTGTTCATTTGGGCGGTCCAGCAAAGGCTTGCCAATTGCTGGGAGTTTCTTATGTTGCGTTGAAGGAATGGCCGCATGGGAGAAAGCCAATTTCCCTTGAAAAACTCGACAAGCTTATCGGGTTTTGTACCGCTCCGTTTCAGGATGAAATCAAATCCAAAATCGATTCGAGAGAAGTTTTGCTTAGTTGCAGGTACTCGCCCCACAAAATAAAGTTCCCTAAAATTATTACCCCTGATTTGGCATATCTGCTTGGCTTATTCCTTGGGGATGGCACTTTTGCGGGTGATTCTTCCAATGAAAGAGGAAATTGGACAATAGGGGTTTTCTTTGATAATAGAAATCATCAGGCATTGTATGATTCAATTCTCTTGGAAATTTTTGGCATTAAGGCAAAGCATTACGATTCTAAGAAAAACTGCTTTGTGTCCTATTTTGCCTCTAAGGCACTGCATTGGTTTCTCAGAAGCTATTTTGAGGTTTGCAATGGCTATAAGGCAAACAAGATTATTGCGCCATCCTTAATTTTTGTTTCCAATAATTGGGAATTGGTTGCTCCGTTTCTTCAGGGGCTGTTTGATTCGGATGGGACAATTACAAAAAAGAGGGAGGTAAAATATGCAACCACAAGCAAGCGAATGTCCGGGCAAGTAAAGGAACTATTGGATGGGCACGATTTCAAAACCGGTCTTGATGTTTGGCTCAAAAACGAGCGTTTTTTGCCCTTGTATACGGTTAGGTTAAGGGGCAAGGATAGCGTTAAAAAGTTTGCCGAGGAGATTAATTTCAGGCATTGTATCAAAAAGGCTAGATGTCTCGAAACCCTTTCTTAGTGGGAAGGAATTTGGCCAATATGGCTGTTTTGATAGCCCCGTCGTCTAGCGGCCAAGGAAACACAGGGACCTTTTATTGATGGTTTGCTGGTTTTCGCCGAAAGGATACGAGCCTCTGGCGAAACCGCTCTCCTTTTGGGGAGTTTTCGGAGCCAGCTCGGGACCAGAGTTCAAATCTCTGCGGGGCTAACTTTTTTTCTCTTCTAATCCCTTTGTGCCATTGCAATATTTTTTAATCTCCAAACACATTATTTTTGCATGGCAATTTACTATTACCTGCCAACAATCGGCACGGTCATTTCTGTGACCATTTTTGTCATCTTCCTTTCAAAAGCCCTTGGCCACCCGAAGGCAACTGTTCTAAATGCCGCCCTTCTCGCCATCCTTTCCACCGTGATTGTTTACGTTGCCGAATACATGTTTTCCGAGGCGCTATTTGCCCTGCCAATAATTTGGGTGCTCCAATTTTTTTTGATAAAAGCGCTCTATCCGGGGAGCTTTTTGGATACAGCAATATTTTTTTTCTTCGGCCTCATATTTCCGGTGGCTTTTGCGTTTTATTTCTCCGAGTTCTTCACGGAAACGCTCGTGCAATACCTGAACTTATGACCGCATTCAGAAATCAAAAATGCTCTTCTGCTTTTCCCGGGCGCTTTGCGAAAAATTGCTCACACGCAGGCCGAATCTTCGCACGACAAACCCGGGTTTTTCGGAAAAGAATTGCCCAAAGAGTTCTTTTGCAGTTGCGAGTATCTCTTCCTCTTTTTGCGCGGGGCGCTCGAGGGTTTTGCTTCGCGTAACCGCCTCGAGCTTGCTCGAAATCAGCATTATTGAAACGGTTTTGAAGTGAACGCCGTTTTCGTTGCTCTTTTTTGCGAGTTCATCCGCGAGTGCCCTGGATTCTTCGAAAAGTTTTTCTGGGCTGGATGTGTCCTCCTTTAGGGTCATGATCCTCGAGTATTGCTGTTTCTCCTTTTCCTCGACCGCGGAGTCATCCTCTCCAAGGGCTTTTTCATGTATCATCAATCCCTTGTTTTCGCCGAACCACTCCTGCAAATTTGCCACTGGAGTTTGGGCTAGTTTTGGGATTGTCGTGATTTTCTTTTCCGCCAGAACCTCAACTGTTTTTGGGCCGATGCCGTGCAAATCCGCTATTCTCATTGCGCGCAAAAAATCCTTCACTTCCGCGGGCGCAACAATTGTGAGGCCCGCGGGTTTTTTGAACGAGGACGCCATTTTTGCTATGAGCTTGTTCGGCCCCACCCCAACGGAGCACGTGAGCTTTTCCTCCTCCAAAACCTGCGCCTTTGCGTCCTGTGCGATTTTTCTCGCCGACACAAAGCTTGATTGCGTTTTTTTTGTGATGTCAAGGTAGGCTTCGTCGATGCCAACTTGCTCGAATTCATCCGAGTGCGCCCTCAAAATATCCATTACCCTTGCCGAAACCTCGGAATAGTAAGCGCGGTCGGCTGGAATCAAAATTAGTTCCTTGCTCTTTTTTTTGGCGAACGCAATGGGCATTCCCGCGTGCACGCCGAGTTCGCGCGCCCTGTAATTGGCGGTCGCAACCGCCCCCGAGAACTCCGTCCTTCCGGAGAACATGCAAATTGCTATGGGCTTTCCCTTGAGCTCGGGCTTTCTTAGTTCCTCTGCCTGTGCGTAGAAGTAGTCAATGTCAACGTGCGCTATAACCCTTTGAGTCATGTGCCGGCAAACCTCAATGCTTCCGGGAACAGGCGCCACATCGAGGGTTTTTTGAGTATTTTTCCGAGGAACCTCGAGGGCTTGTCCATGTCCCCGTATTCGCTCAAAAATTCCCCCATGCCCGCCTTGTTCATTTTCCGAAACAAGTTGT
Source organism: archaeon (assembly GCA_024653865.1). Lineage (GTDB taxonomy): Archaea > Iainarchaeota > Iainarchaeia > Iainarchaeales > Iainarchaeaceae > UBA493. The sequence continues at coordinate 12,140 of JANLHD010000017.1, forward strand.
CCATGTCATCCTCTGTTTTTTTGTTCATGTATTCGCGGATCTTGAAATGAAGCCTAAGTTCCTTGTTTATGGGCGAGAGCATTTTGTCATAATCCGAAAGCGGCTTGTTGTCCTTGAAGTGCGCGTGCAATGCATTCGCGGCGACTTCCCCCGCCGCCATTCCGAGCAAAATCCCTCCGCCGGTTGTTGCCTTGGTGTGGAATGCCGCGTCCCCCACAAGCATCAAATTGCCCTTGACAACGCTCTTGAAAGGCTCTCCCACGGGGATTAGTGAACTGCACCTGTCGCAAAAATTTCCGGTGAGGTTTTTTTCCTGCACAAAGAGGTTGAAGTCCTTGCGAATGTTCCCCGAAGTGCTGGCAAGGCCAACCCTTGCCCTGGTTGCGCTCTCGGGCACCACCCATGCAAAGAAGTTTTTTGCGTAATCCCCCAAATAAACCTGCACCATGTTCGGGTTGAAGTTCCCTTCCGCAACCACCTGGTAGGCGTGGACATAATTCTTGATGTCGGTTTCAATGCCCATTAGCCTCCTTGTTTTGGAGTTCACCCCATCGGCGCCCAAAATTACCCTGGATTTTAACAATTCTCCCCTTCCCTTGTGCTCGACAAAAACAGTTTCATTGCGAATGTCAATCATTTTGGTGTTCAGCCTTATTTCCACGCCTGCATCCTGCGCCTCGCGGCCAAGCACCCTGTCAAACCCGCCCCTGTCAACGACATAAGCGACAGTCCCGGACTTTTTAACCTCCACCATCTCGTGGTTCGGCGAAAAAATCTGTGCCCCCCTGACCTTGTTCACGAGGACCTCTTCAACCTGCTTTCTAATCCCAAGTTCCTCCACGCCCGAGGCGCTGATTATCCCCGTGCAATTAACAGGGGTTCCGATGGTCGGGTGCTCTTCAAGCACGGTTGTTTCCCAACCCAGTTTTTGGGCCTTTCTCGCGGCAACAAGGCCCGCCGGCCCCGCCCCAACTACAGTCAGCATTTTCATGGTGTTTCCCCTATACTTTACTTTGAAAGGAACATTTTTTTAGTGGATATTCGCCAAAAATTCGGGGAAAAAAAAGGATTTTATTGTTCTGAGGTGAAGCCCTTATCTTCTTTCCCTGTACGCGAACTTTCCGGAAGTTTCGGGTTCTTTCTCGCGAATGCCGCCGAAAAAATCCTTCTTGCCTATCCTGTGCAGGCCTTCTTTGCTTGAAAGCCCATCCCTTGACTTCATCAGCAAGAATCCGCCACCCAGGAAAACAACGAACACAATCAGCAATACAATGACGATTATTATGATGAATAGTGCCCACAGGTAATCGGGCAGTGGAGAGAATTCAATCGGGTTTTGGGTTCCCGCGGCAACGATTATTGGCGGAGCCGCAAATTCGTCGAAGGCGGTTTCAATTGCCAATGCCTGTGAATCGCTCAAATTGCTTCCGACAACGTACACAATCCTTGATTCCCCGGCGGTTGGCGTGAATTTTATGATCGGGTCGCTTTTGATGATGTCGAATTCCATTTCAGAGGAAATATCCCTCGCATTCTGTGACACTCCCTTTGGAATGACCTCGATTACCTCGACTTCCTGATTGGCGGAGTTATCAAGTGTTATGACAATGGTTGCCACAAGCCCGGAATCGGTTCTTGTGATGGCGAGCCTTCTTGTGGGCAACATGCTTGCAATCAAATTTTCGGCTTCCCTGATGGTTGTGTCGCCAACTCCGGCATTCAAGAGCAATTGCCCGAGGTTCGCGGGGTCATAAGCATAAATTTTCTCATTCACAAGGTCGCCTTCAAGGTTGTCCACAGTGAATTCTATTTCCTCAACGTCCTTGTTCCCCGCCCCATCCTTCACGCTAACTTCTAGGGTGTATGTTCCGTTTGACTTTAACCTGGTGTTCCAGCGCAACTCGTAAAATTCGCCCTTTTCCTCAAGCTCCCCGATTTTTGTGCCGCCAATAAATGCCTCGACCAAATCAATGCCGCTTCCCTCATCGCTCACGGTCGCAAGGATCGCAAAATCCCCTTCAATTGCCTGTCCCTGCACGGGCGCTGCGAGAATTATTTCCGGTTGGATTGAATCAACGTCGAATTCAAAAAGCTTTTCGCACGCGTTTCCAAACTCATCCTTTGCCTGCACCAAAATGCTCGCCATTCCGGAAATCCCTTCCCGGATAGTGAAAGTATCTGTTATTCTCGTGCCCTCCTGGTTTATTTGGAGAGTTTCATAACTTTCCTCAGGCATCCTGATTTTGAGGTCGGCATCGAACATTTTGTCAATTGATGTCACCTCTATTTCAATTTCCCCGGCTCCCGTGATTTCGGGCGCTTTTATTGTTATGCCGGACAAGCAGCCGGTTGCCCCCTGCAACACCCTTCTAATCCCGCTAAGGCCGCCTTCGTTTCCCGCGTTGTCAATTGCCTGCACCCTGTAGTAATATGATTGCCCATCGTTCAACCCGGATTCGTCCGTAAAACGCGGTGTTGTGATTCCAGTGTATTTTTTCACTCCCGGGTCGGTTGGCCTAAAGTCCCTGTTATTTTCCTGCTGCCTAATGTGCCTGTAAACAATGTACTCCTTTATCCCTGAATTGTCATTCTCCGGGTTGTCCTGCGGCGCTTCCCAGGAGAGATAAATGCTTCCGTCGCTCTGGCCCATGCCGAAAATGCTCAGCGGCGGGTCTGCGGCGGACTTGTCAATCTTAACCCTATAATGGTCCGTGCCCCCGCAGCCATTAGAATTGCACGCCGCGAGGTGGAACCACGATGTGCCATCGCTTCTGTCGGTAAAGCTAACTGTCCTAGAAGTTGTTTCGGTCCCCGCGCTTGTGGTAATATTATAATCGCTGGTCTGGTTGAAAGCGTACCTGTAATTGGTTGCATTGCCAACCTCAGGCCAATCGAATTCCGGGTCCTCGTTTGAAATCCACTCGTCTTCCTCGTGCGTATCGCTCGAGATGGACGGCGTTCCAAGGTTGG
>JANLHD010000018.1 GCA_024653865.1 archaeon
GGATTCGAATGAGCCTTGGGGGATTGTGCCGCTTGTGAGAAGTTTGCTTGCCGTTGCCGCTGGGTCGTATTCGAAGAGTTCCCATTCGAGCGGTGCGCTTGACGAGTAGCCGTTTTGCCACAGCGCCATTTCCCCCTGCAGTTGCAGGCCTTGGGGAAATAGGCTCGTGTACCATGTTCCGATTAAGCCATCCGAATTCGGCGAGAATATTGTTTCGGAAGAGGATATGCTTGGGGGCGTGCTGGTTATGAAGTTTGCCTTTTGGCCGTCTATGAAGCTCGTGAAGTCGTTTCCTCGCAGCCAATAGGCGTTCCCTGCCGCGAGTGCGGGGACTGCGATTAGGAGCAACAAGAGTGCGGTTAGTGTTTTTTTCATTTTTTCCCCTTTGCTTGTGCCGCCATTATGTTTTGCCTTATTTCCTGGAGTTCTGCCTCGTATTTTTCCATTGCACGGTCGTATGATTTCTTGTCAAGCGTTCCCTCGACGAAGTAGTCGGTTTGCACACTTTTTATGGTCTGCAAAATTGTCCTTTCCCTTTTTTTGAGGCTCGCGAGGCCCATTTTTTTCCTGACCATTGAAAACCCTGCAATGAGAACAACCAGGAGAATTATTGCCGCGATGGCTATTTGGGCGCCGTATTTGTTCAGGTAGAAAAGATAGGATGTGCCGGAAACCTCGAAGTCTATTTGCCTGTCGGCCTTGTTGCCAAAGCCGTCGTCGATGTCGATTGTGAGCGTGTTTTTTCCCTCGTCCTCCATTTCGACAAAGTATGTGCCCTCATATAGCCCTTTGTCGATGCCGCGCAGTTCCACCGCCTTGTTGTTCACCTTCACAAACACCGATTCGCGTATCATTGGTTCGCCGCCGGTGTATGTCGCCCTTATGCGGATTTGCAAAAATTCCCCGGCAAGGAATGTGTCACTACTTGGCTCTATTATTTCAACGCCCACGTTTGTGTCGATGACACTGAATTTTGTTGTTGCGCTGCCCCTTCTTATACCTTCGGATGCATCGATGGTTATTTGCATTTCGCCGGAAGGGATGCGCTGCGGCACCAAAAATTCCCCTATATAGTTCCCATCATCTGTTTGTGAGAGAATGAATTTGCCGTGGGCTGTTGTGCCTAAAACCTGCGCGCCCGTGACCGGATTGTTCGAGATATCCTTTACCAGTGCACTTATTTTTGCGCTTGTGCCTTTGGAGTAGGATTCTTCGAGTGCAAATGCCTTTACCAGCAAAAAATTCGTGGCATCGGGGCTTAGCACGGGGAAATCTTTTTGTATGAATCCCTTGTTGCCGTTTGCGTCCATTGCGCTAAGAGTGAGGATGTAGTTGCCGTCCTCGTCTATTAGGGTTGTGCGGTAGCCTGCGGTGAATTCGCCGTTCACCGGGCTCGCCGTGCCACCGAAGACGTTTATTCCGTCCCTTGAAAAATTGAAGTCCACGGGGACATTAATTGGCGTGTTCTTTTGCCTGATGGTTCCAAGAGCTTGGATGTTGTCTCCGAGTATGAAAACGTCCTTGTTGAAAGAAAATGTGAATGAGAGTTTCGGGGCCAGGTTTAAGAGCGCAATTTTTTCTTCGATCACGCCGCCTATTTCTGCGGTGAACTTCACAGGGTATAAACCTGCTTTTGTGCCGGGCGCTATTATTAATTCATTTGCGTAAACATTGTCGTTTCTTGTTCCGTCGTTGTGCCTGCCGTCATTGTGAATGGGAATTGCGCCAAAGAACCCTTCGGCCCTGACTGTCGCATTTGGCACTTCTCTGCCGTCAACTTGCACCTTTGCAATTGCCCTGACGTTTTCGCCCCAGTAATAGTGGCTGTCGGAGAAATTTGCGTCGATTGTTATCTGCTGCGGCCTGCAATCGGATTCGCATGTGAAGAAATCCTCGCCCTGTTCGCACCTCTCGTTGCCGCACACGCCAAGTTTTATGGTTTGCCTGCAGGAGTTGCCGATGCACGCGTATTCATAGAATTCCCCTATGCTTGTGCCACACGAGCCGCAGTCCGCGGGGGCGGAGCACTCTGATTCGCCGGAGTCGCAAACGCCGTTGCCGATTGTTGCCAGGTTGACGCATGTTGCGGTGCATCTTCCCGCGCCCGCGCATATGTCCGTTGTTGCAAAGTCATTGTCGCTGCACTCGGAGTTCGAGGAGCACGCGGGGTTGCACGAGACGTTGTTGCATGCCGCCTCGCACGTGCCCGGGTTCACGCAGGTGTCGTTTGTCACGGGGTTAGAGTCATCGCACGCGTCATTGTTCGAGCATGATAGCGGGCATTGTGTGTTTGAGCAGTATGCATTGCATGTGCCCGCATTCTCGCATTTGTCGGTCGTGAGTTGGGAACCGTCATTGCATTGTGAATCCGAGGAGCATGCCGCCTCGCAATCGAGAATTTCTATGCCGGAGACAGTGTTTGGTTGCGGCTCAATTTCATCCTCCGGCAAATTGTAGGCGCACGAGGAGTTGCACGTGCCAGCGTTCTCGCATGTCCCTTCCTGGCCGCAATCCGAGTCGCTTGTGCATGCAACCGGGCAGTTTTCTTCGGAAATATTCTGGCACGAGGCATTGCATGACCCGGGGCTTGCGCAAGTATCGATGGTGGATGAATCCGAGTCATTGCAGGAGGAGTTGGCGGAGCAACCAGGAGTGCATGTGCCCGAAGTGTTCACTGTCAGTACCCCAAGGCGTTCCACGCCGCTGTATGTGTAGGTTGAGCCATTCGAGGATTCGTAAACTTCGGTTTCAGATGACCCTGCATCGAATATCGCCCTGATGGTTGAGCCCGGGGTTGCATTGTAGTCTATTGCCAGTTTTGCCCTGTGGCCTTCGAGAAAGGTGTAGCTTTGGATGTTTGCGTACGTCTCGCTTGGGGCAAGCGAGGCCGGAATTGGGTACCAGGCCGATTGTGCAACCAATGCGAGGGCTCCATTTGAGGGGTTGTGGTCATAAACCGTCCACCTGTATTTTCCAGCGCCGTTGCTAATGCCAATGCTTGAGAGGTAAAGAAATGCCGGGCCGCTAATGGTGAAGTCCCCCGCGGCTTCCCCCGTGAACCAGGATGAGAGTTCCGCAACCTCTGATTGCGCCGGCTGCACCACGGTGGTTTTAATTGACGCTTCGTTGGGAGTGCCGCCGAGCGCGTAATAGGTTACTCCGCCGACATTTTGGGTTTCACTTATTCCTCGCAGGAATAATTGTTCGTTCGCGGCGAGCATTGCCGGCAGGAGCAAAATTGCGGCGAACAAAAAAATGAATTTTTTATTTAGCCCATCCAAAAGCAATCAACCCAAAAAACCCTTTTTTTGTTTTTTCTGGTCGCCCCAAAAAAAGGGCAATCAAAAAAATCCCTAAGTATAGTATTTTTTCAGTTTATATAAATAGGGTTTTGGGTTTTTTGGGGGCAAAATAATTTTTTTATTCGGAAATGAGCGACCTTACTTCCGGCAGTATTTTTTCCTCGAGTTTTTTTAGGCCCTGCGCATTTTTTGCCTCGAAACGCAGGATGAGTTTTGGCTGTGTGTTGCTTTGCCGGACAAGCGCCCACCCATCCTGCCGGGGAAAAATAATCCGAATGCCGTCAATTGTAATGGAGTTTGGGAAAAGTTTTTTGTATTTTTTTGATATTTTTGCCACGACGCCGGCTTTTTTGTTGTCAGGGCAATCAATGCGAATCTCGGGGGATGAATGGTAGGATGGAATCGCGTCAACGAGTTCGCTGAGTTTTTTTTGCGAGTTCGCGGCGATTTCAATTATTTTTGCCGCGGCAAGGAGTGCGTCATCGAAGCCGTACCATTTTTCCGTGAAAAACATGTGCCCGGACATTTCCCCTGCAATGAGGGCGTTTTCTTCCTTCATTTTTGCCTTGATGAGCGAGTGCCCGGTTTTCCACATTATTGGTTTTCCCCCGTGTTTCTCAACCCACTCCGGCAGCGCCTGTGAGCACTTGACCTCGAAAATCACTTTTCCGCCGGGGTTTCTTTTGAGCGCGTCCTGCGCAAGGATTGCAAGGAGCCGATCTCCGTATATCAATCTTCCTTTGTCGTCAACTACCCCAACGCGGTCGGAGTCGCCGTCGAATGCGACTCCCAGGTCGGCTTTTTCCGATAGCACAGTTTTTTGCAAATCCTTAACGTTCTTCTCATCCACGGGGTCTGGCATGTGGTTTGGAAAACTCGGGTCCTTTTCGCAGAATAGGCAGATTGGTTCGAGCCCGATTTTTTTGAGAAGGCGCGGGGCGAGGTCGGATGCCATCGCGTTTCCCGCATCAATTACGACCTTGAGTTTTTTTTGGGGGGAGGTAAAGTGCACCAATGAGGCGATTTCGTTTAGGTATTGTTCCTCGAGGTCCTTGCTTTGCATCGCGCCTTTGCCTTTTGCGAATTCCCCTTTTTCTGCAACCTTTCTTATTTGCTGGATTGCTTCGCCGTAAATTGCGCTCTTGCCGACCAAAACCTTGAAGCCGTTGAATTCTGGCGGGTTGTGCGAGGCGGTCACCGAAATCCCGCCTTCGCATTCAAGTTTGCTCACGGCGTAATAGAGCAGGGGCGTGGAAACCTCGCCGATAAAAGTAATGTTAATTCCGGTTGAAAGTATGCCATCCATTAGTGCTTTCAGGATTCTGGGGCCGCTCACGCGGTTATCCCTTCCCACAATTACGCGCGAACCCCCATTGTTATGTATAATCGTCCCGTATGCTTTTCCTATTAGCTGCGCGTCCGAGGAAGGAATGTCAGAGTCGGCAATTCCTCTGATGTCGTATTCGCGGAAGATTTCAGGGTTCATAAAATACTTTGTTGCAAGAAAACAAATTAAAGCCCGACGCACGCGAATGTTTTTTTTGCGACAGTTATCCTTATTACACTTTTATGCGTTAATTAGCATTATGCTGGTTGGGGTTACGGGCAATATTGGGGCGGGAAAGAGCGCGCTCATGCATGCCTTTGAGAGGCTTGGGCATAAGGGATATTATGCGGATGAAATGGTTAATGATATTTATAAGGACCCAAAGGTGCAGGAAAAAATCGGCAAAGACATCGGGGGAACAATTGTTTTGGGTGGCTATGTGGACAAGGCATTGCTCTCAATCATTGTTTTCAACCACCCGGATAAGCTGAAAAAACTGAACGCGATTGTGCATCCTTTGGTGCGCGGGAAAATTCTTGAGATTGACCATCGCGAAAAAATGGTTTTTGTGGAGGTTGCATTGCTGTTCGAGGCGAATATGCAGGGGCTTTTTGACAGGGTTATTCTTGTGAAGGCGTCTTGGGAAACCAGAAAATCGCGGGCGGAGAAGAGGGGTTTTGATGAATCATTCTTCAAAAGGGTTGATGCGACGCAACAGACGCAGGAATCCAAGGCAAAAAATGCGGATTTTGTTGCGGACAATGATGGGGACATTTCAAGGCTAACGGATTTTGCGAAGAGTTTTGTTGAGCAATTCGGAAAGGAAGCAAAAGGGGGGATGTGATGAAAGCTGTGTATCCTGGGACTTTTGACCCTTTGACCAAGGGGCATCTTGACGTCATCAAAAGGGCGGTTCGCCTCTTTGGCTTTGTTGTTGTCGCGGTTGCAAAGAATCCGGCGAAAAAGCCGCTTTTTAGTTCAAAGCAGAGGGCGCAAATGGTGAAGAATGCCGTTGAGGGCATTTCGGGGGTAGAGGTCGTGGAATTTTCTTCTCTTTTGGTTGAGTTTGCAAAGGGCGCGGGGGCAAAGGTCATAATCAGGGGACTGCGCGAGACGAGCGATTTTTCGCACGAGTTCCAGCACGCGATTGTGAACCGCGAGCTCGATTCTTCGATCGAAACCGTTTTTGTCATGACAAGCCCCGAGTATTTTTATGTGACCTCGAGCATTGTGAAGGAAATCGCAGCGTACGGCGGGGATTACTCGAAGCTTGTTCCGGCGCCGGTTGCCCTGATGCTTGCAAAAAAATTCCGAAAGTGAATTCTGAAGCGGTTCTTGACCAATTAGCTTTAAATAGGAGAACTCTGTATTATAATGAAATTTCCAGCCCCATTTGGCGGGAAAAAACCTAAAAATAAAGGAGGAGTGAGGACAACATGTTTTCTAGGAAACAAAAAGGACAGTCAGCGCTTGAGTACCTCATGACGTATGGTTGGGCTTTGGTTGTAATTGTAATCGTGATTGCCGCACTCGTATTCCTAATCCAGCCTTCACAGGTTGGCGGGAACACTTGTTCGACGACCTCGGGAATACTCATTACAAACCACCAGCTGCTTGGCTCAACGGATGATTTGACCCTAATACTGTCAAACCAGACCGCGGCGTCATTGACAAACGTTGACATGAACGTAACAGGAACTATTGGAGGAACCAGCATCACGGACTCGAACACATTACTGTCATTGGGCACAACCGCTACAACAACAGCAGTGGATTTGAGCACAGTGCAAGCAGGAGTGTTTGATGTCGCATCAGGTTCAACATACTCACTGCAGGTCACCTTCAACTACAACGACAGGGACGGCCTTGAGAGAAGCGTAACCTCGACATGCAACGGAACAGCAAGCTGAATAATTCAAATAATTTTTTGAGGGATTGGGACTTGGGTCCCAATCACACTCCTATTTTTTATTTTTTAAAAAAAAGCAATTTACACTTTAGATTTTGAAGCCCTTCTGAAATTGTTTGGCCCTACACGAGGTTCCCGAAGAAGGTGCCGAGCAAAAATCTCACGGAGTAGAACACGATGAGCGCGGCAATCGTGAGGGGGATTACGAATTTTAACCCATTGATTTCCTTGCCTGTGTTAATTACGCCTATTGTGAACGAGGAAAAGAGCGTGGTGAGCACGAGCATTATGATGGAAAATGTCACGATAAATTCGGGGGAAACAAGGCTCTTGTTGCCGGAGGCAAAACCCATGGCGGGGCCAAGGCCCGCGCCCTGAATGCTGGCGGGGTCTATTGTGGGGGTTGAGGCTATTTGCTTCGAGAGAACCTCCACAATAAAAGAGCTCACGCCGAACAATAGCGGGGCGCCGAAAACCGCGGAGAAGAGTATGAGAAGAATGTATATGGAGATGTTGGAGCGCACTTCGTCCTGGAGAGAATTTTGGTCCTTGAGGTCGTCGGAGAGCTGGAAGAGCAAATCGGAAATCTGGCCTCCGCTCTTGATTCCTTCCGATATTAGCCACATTGTTTTTTCCAGAACTGGCGAATTTATTTTGGAGCCGATGTCCTTTAGCACTTCCTCTATTCTTTCCCCCGAGGCGATTCGCTTGCTCGCATTGCGCAGCTCTATTTGAAGCGGCCCGAATTCGTCGCGTCCCGCGACAAAGAGCGCGCGCTCTGTTGTGAGGCCGCTTTTCATGTTCGAGGCAACAAGGCGTAGGGCATCGGGCAAGATTGCCTCAACGTATCTTCCCTTTGATTCAGAACTGAGCCTTAGCAGGGCGAATGCGAGGAATATTATTCCGAAAAAAACCACGGCGAATGCAATTGCGGGATGGGTGAATGCGAACACGTACGCGTTGAAGGCTGCGCCCAGGCCGAGGAAGAGTGCGAAGAGGAACAAAAAGCCGGTGAAGCGGCGCTTGTCCATGTCGATGCCGTTGTAATTGAGGAGCTTTCCGAACGATTCGACGATTCCTTTGGGAATTAAAATTGTCATTCGCGAGTAAACCAATTCAATCACCCAAGAGGCTTGGCCTTGAAGATTTTATTATTCCCAGGTACATGAATTGGCCTATTACGATGAACACCAAAAGGCCCCAGAACACGTTTTCGCCGATTTGTATTTGGGGAAAGCTCGCGAGTATTATCAAAAATGTGAGCCCCATTGAGGGGATTATGGCGCCTAGCATCATGTAGAGCAAAGAAAGCAGCTTCAGGGAGTTCCCGTATTTTCTCACCTGGTTTGCCTTTTCCTTTGAGAGGTCGTCGACTAGCGAGCCCATTATGAGGCTAATGTCAG
>JANLHD010000021.1 GCA_024653865.1 archaeon
CCCGATTATCCTGATGGCAACTATTCTTCCGATTATTCCAACCCCCGGCCCGAAGAGGCCTCTGAAGAATCCGAGGAAGAGGTGTATGAATGAGGCGAGTGCGATTGATTTATTGGAAATGTTTTTGCGCACGGCCTTTTCAATTCCTATTTCGGAAAAATACATGAGAATTGCCGCAAGAATTATCATAGCGCCAATCAATTTGAACAAAATGAACTGGTCGATTGAAACCAAAATGAGCGCTCCAATTATTGCGCCGATTGTGTGCGCGCCCGCAACCGCAATCGGAATGAGCCTTCCGACTTCGAGCTTTCCGCGAAGGTCGGGAAATCTCCCCAGGGTTTGGACAAAAATCGCGAGCCGATTGGTTGCAACCGCAGACGCGGGTGGCAAGCCCAAAAAGAGAAGAGCAGGCACCTGCACAAGTGCGCCGCCGCCGGAGAAGGTCGCAAAGAACATTGCAATAAAACCTACCGCAACAAGTGCGATTTGTTCCAGAATCATTTAAGAGACCCCACAAACTCATCAAACAAAAACGCGGTGTCAACCGGCCCGGGGTTTGCTTCCGGGTGGAATTGCACGGAAAAGAAGGGCTTTGATTTGTGGCGAATGCCTTCGTTCGTGTTGTCATTCGCATTGCGCATCCAGGGAACCCAACCCGAGGAAAGCGTGGACTCTTGAACCGCAAATCCGTGGTTTTGCGAAGTGATGAAGCATTTCTTCTCGCCCACAATGTACGCGGGCTGGTTTTGCCCGCGATGACCGTACTTTAATTTGTAGGTGTCCGCGCCCGCCGCAAGCGAGAGGATTTGGTTTCCCAAACAAATGCCAAAAGTTGGAATTTCTTTCTTAATGCACTCCTGCACATTCCTAATAGTCGCGGTGCACATTTTGGGGTCGCCCGGGCCGTTTGATATGAGAACGCCGTCGAAATCGTGCAAAAATACTTTTGAAAAAAAATCGTAGTCCCAGGGCACGCGAAGAACGGTAACATCGCGCTTGAGGAGCGAGAAAATGATGTTGTTCTTCACGCCGCAATCAATGAGGACAACTTTTTTCTTTCCAGAGCCATACACCACCGGCTTGTGGATTGAAACGTTTGCGACAATGTTCTCCTTGTTCGGGTCGTAGAGATCCGGGTCGCCATCAATAATAATTTTCCCAAGCTGGGCGCCTTTCTCCCTCAAATGCTTTGTGAGCGCGCGCGTATCAATTCCGGTTATTGCGGGAATTTTTTCTTCCTTTAGCCACTCGCCCAAAGATTTTTTTGCGGTGTAGTGCGAGTAATTCTCGGAGTAATCGTTCACAATGAGCGCGCGAACTTGTATTTTATGGGATTCGAAGTTGCGTATAACTCCCTCTTCCAGAATGCGCTCTGGAACGCCATAGTTTCCCACCAATGGGTAGGTTAGGCACAGAATTTGCCCAAAGTAGCTTGGGTCGGTTAAGGACTCTGGGTAACCCACCATTCCGGTGTTGAATACGACTTCGCCGGAAGTGGAAATAGGGGCGCCAAAGCTTGTGCCCAAAAACTCGGTTCCGTCCTGCAAAACTAGGCGCGCGTTCATTCCACAGGCCCCGGAAGATGCGAAAGAGAGGAACCGCAAAAAAAATTGGGTTTTTTGTTTAGGTTAAATTTGGTCATCCTAAAAAAAAATTTATGGCGAAGAATGTTTATAATACTTAACAGTTTTTTTGCGACATAACGCGGGGTTGAAAGGAAAGCTGATCAAATTTCATATAATTCTCTGATTTTTTGCTTC
>JANLHD010000026.1 GCA_024653865.1 archaeon
CTCTGTTGAAATAGTGTCGGACTTCACAAAAGGCGCCTCCGCAGGCTCCGCGTCGAAAAAAATCGAAAAAAAAGGCGCCCAAAAAACCTTTGGACTCTCCGACCAGGACATGCTTGTGCTCGTGCTCGGCTTTATTGCGATTCTTTTAGTGATTTGGGTCGCGTACCTCTAAAGCCCAAAACTTAAATACCACAAAACCAATTATTTTCTAGTGGCGCGCAAAACTTCTGTGTTAAAACCTCTCGCCAAAAGGGTAAAATCTTTTGCCACAAGGATGGCACCAACTATTAGGGTCAGGGAAGCGAGGGGTTACAAGGCCTTGCTTTCTCTCAGGACAGAAAAAAAGAAAATTGCTGGGGCGCTCAGGTTAAATTCCCGAGACAAAAAGTCGGCGAGTCGGCTGAAAAAAATCGAGAAACAATTGCTTCGCCTGGACACTTATTATAAATATTTTAGCCAATCAAGGCAGCTTGCCAAAAAAGTCACATGAACTCCGAGAGGCTCTTTTGCGGCGATTTTTCGTTCGTGAAAACCGAGTCGATTTCTTTTTCAATAAGTTCAATTCTCTGGCTCAAATAAGCGCTCAGGTTATTGTCCGCAACCATGTTCCTTGCAATGCTCAAATATTTCCGAACCGAGCCTTGCGCAATGGTAAGAATTAGGTTGTGCTCGCCGCATGAGAGGCACTTTCCCGCCAAGGGAACCCTTCTGTATTTCGTGTTGCACTTGCTGCAGCGAATAACCTGCTTTGAAAAAGAACGGGCGTTTCCGATGATGTCTGGCAAAAAGTGGCTCACGAGCACGCGCTCGAGCGCGTCCTTCTTGTCAACCGCCCTTATTTTTGATTGCACAAGCGCCTGTGCGCGCATCTTGTCCTCCATTGACTTGAGCGTGACATAGCTCGATGCCTTGGGCCCCTCGTCGAATGTGTCGGTGTGGTGGGTGAAACCGAACCCGCGGTACTGCCTGTCCGTGCCCAGCCTGTCCTTGATTATTGGAATGGATTTTATTTCGGGGTCGCTGAATAATTGCGCCTTTTCGTACAATTCAAGGGGGTATTCCTTGCAGGTTTCCACCTCGTAAACCTCGTCGTCAATTTCCTGCGGATTGATCGCCACGGTGAACACAAGTGGGGCATCCATCCTGCCGCCCCTTGAGGAGGGCAAATAACTGTGGGAAAAATTCAGCAAAGCGTCCATGAGAAGCATTATAGAATCCTGGTCTCCGTCCGCATTCCTCCTTTTCGCCAGGTGGAAATACGGGTGGGCAAAATTGAGCTTTGCCTTTGTGTAGCCGATGATTCTCCCAACCACCGCCGCGGAAGTGTGCGGTGCGAGCGCCAAAAAAAGTTCCCCGATTAGGTCGTCCTTTTTTTCGTACGAAAACATTTTTTCCATTCCATAAAATCTTTCGAGCTCCTCGTCAACGAACCTGGTCACTCCCACAAAAAAGTCCCCCGCGCCTTCGTTCACAATCATGTCCTGGACAAATATTTCGCACAATTGCTCCCCGCTCACGAGCTCGCGGCCCTCATAATCCTTGGTGTAACCAAGTTCGCGCGCCTTTTCAATGCTTAGCCCAATTTCTCGCGGCTTGAAGTGGGTTATGGGCGCGTTCAAGAGCTCGTATCGGATTGTCGCGTCCCTGAAAATGTGCAGGCTATGCCTTGCGCGCAAAATGCCCTTCTCAAGCGGCTCGGGGATCTTGTTCGAATTAATGAGCCCCTTCACGCCCTTCAAAAGCTGCGGCACGGTTGTCTTCAGGTTTGCCGCGGCCTGCTTGATTGCCTTCTCCACGTCCACCTTTCTCTTCTCAAAACCGAGCGTGTCCGAAAAGCACTGCGTGCATTTCTCTGCCTTCTGTATCCTCCCGCACTTCGGGCATTTCCTCACAAGTTCGTTTCTAATGCCCGTGACATGGTTGTATTGTTGCTGTTCCATTTCCTTTGTTTGTGGGTTGAGGAAATACGCGAGTTCCGCGTCGATTGTCTTGTAATTTTCGGCGGCCTTGTTGATTGACCGGGTCGGGCCTCCGTAGGTGCCTATCGGAAAAAGGGTCATGGGGTCCCCGACCATTTTCCTTGGCTTTGCCGCCTCGGGCCTACCCATGCGAAGGCCGATAAAGCTCCCCGCCTTGTCGCGAATCCTAATTCCGCAGAGCCTTGAGAGCATTTCGCAAACCCCAAGTGCAGCATCGGGCTTTTCCGAATTCATTCCGCCAAAAGTTTTGAGAAAGGAATACGCGTGCTCCTCCGCAATTCGTATTTTTTCCCCCGTAATTGAGTGCGGGATCCCGGCGTTCTCGAGCGCGGTTTTGGTTTCCTTTTTGTTTTCGAACAGCAATTCTTCAAGGTCGTTTCCCAAAAAAGTTTTTTCCGCAACCCGAACTTCCTCGACAAGATTTATTGCCTCATCAATTGACATGCACGAATAGTAGTGTATGTATTTTGGGTGCAATGGCACTTGGTACTGAAGCGAGAGCTGGATTGCCGTGTTCTGGTCAACGTGCCTTGGGTCATCTAGTATGCTTTTCATGTCCGCGTCAATGGCGCCGATTTTTTCCATGGCCTGCTCCAATTCGAGTTTCCACCACTCCTCGCAATACCCAACCGGCATCAAAGGATGCGCGGTTTTGCGAAAATCCCCGAGCGCAATTAGTATGTCCCCCAAAAAAAGTATTTCCTCGGTTTCGCCAACCACCGCAATCGCTTCTTGTGCGGATTTAATTTGTCTCACCTCGCCGCTTTTGAGCCGAATTGTGGGTCCTTCAATTGTGTCCGCGGGGAACATTTCCGCGCTCTTTCCGGGGCGCTCAACTTTTGCCTGGGTTCCAACCGCAATGAATTCGTCAAGAAGATACATGGTTGCCGGGTGAATGCCCTTTGCCATTATGCAGGTGTTCCGAGAGCGCCCATACCTTAGCCTAAAGCCCCCCGTGGTTGAAGGATAGGAAAAAATAGGCCTTCCCGCGGCAATCCTTGAGAGGTAATTGAAATTCGGCTTTATTTCCTTTTCCTTTCCGGTGCCCTTGCCGATTTTTATTATGTCCTGAAGCCAGTTCCAGTTAAGCCCTAACATTTTTGCAAGGCTCATTATCTTCATTGCCTTAAGGCCAACCCCTTCGGATACAACAAGGCACATTCCCCCCCTCACGCGGTTGGTTGGAATCCTGTCCAAATCCTTGTGGGTTGTCACCTCGCGCTCCTCTGTTGGCTCTCCGTTCACGCACACCGGGCAGCCGCGGATGATTTTTCTCACATCGTCGTCCTTGAGCTTGTACTGCCTCGTAATTATCTCGTCATAAATGTTGATTTCCTCGACATACCTCTCGACTTCGTCCTCGGTTGGCTTGTACACGTCAAGCGCCATGAGCTGCCTTGCATAATCCCCCAAAATCAATGGGAACACAGTCGCGGTTCCCCCCGCGGCCCTAATTGGCCCGGCAAAGTAAATGTCAACGTATTTCGAGCCGTCCGGGTTCTTGCTAATCGCAACCTTTGGCACCCCATCCAGAGGCGCCACCACAACCCCCTCGGTTACGAGCACAAGGCAGGTCTTGACCGCCTGCTCGAGCCTCTTTTCATCATCCGGAATGTCCCCGACTTTTTTTTCGATTATTTCCTTGAACAATTGGAAAATCGCCTTCACCCTGTCGCCCTTGAATTCCTCGTAGAGTTCACGGAACCTTTTTGCAACGCCCTTTGGGCCAATGATTTGCTCGGTCCTGTCCGCAAGGTCAAGCGTCGGCGGGCACTCGACCTCGAGGCTAATGTCCATTCCTTTCGCCTTCGCCCTGCTCGCAACCGCGTACTGGCGGTCCACGATTTTTTTTACCGCAGAAAAATACGCCCGGGTTTCCCTGTCTGCAGCGAGCTTTATTTCACTCTGTTCCGCCATAAAAATTGTTCTCCGTGAGCTTTCTTGTTTTCAAATTGATGTCAATCGCAATTCCCGGCGTTGGCACGTGCCCCTGCCTAATTTCGTATTCGGTCTGCAATTGCCAGCACCCGGCATTCACGTTGAGGCACCCGCGGTAATTCGCGTATCCCTTGTGGTGCATGTCGCCCGCCAAATAAAAATCCGGTTCCTCCCGTATCACCATGTAATCGCGCGATTCCGGGACGTACGGCTGGTTTTGCCCAAAGCCCGTTGAGAGGTCGCGCCTGCGCAAAAGTTCGATCATTGCAAGGTGCGGCTCCTTCGAACTTAATGTGTTCATTGCCGCGTACATGTCGTGGTGGGATGCCCCGTGGTAGATGAGCGCGCGAAGCCCCTCGATTTCAACCCAACTTGGGCTGCCAACAAAGTGGACGTTTCCGGAATCATGCAGTTCCTTTACATACTCGCGCGGGATCGCCGGCTGTGGATCCGCCCTTCTCACAGCATCGTGCTGCCCCGGGCATATGAATATTTCGATGTGCTCTGGCACCTGGCTAATTAATTTCGTGAACTTGTCGTATTGCCCGTAAATGTCCTTAATTGCGAGCTCATCGTATTGGTCCGGGTAAATGCCAACACCATCGACGTTGTCCCCGGCAATCACGAGGTACTTGATTTTTCCGACGCGTTCAACATCCTTTTGTGTGGCAACGTTCCCGTTTATCCATGACAAAAACCTGTTGAATTCCTTTTCCATAAAGAGTTTGCTTCCAACGTGGGTGTCGGAGATAAGGCACAGCCCCAAATCCCTATGGCCTTCCCTTGGGCTTCTTTGCGCAAGGTCCGGCCACACAAAGGATTTGACAATCATGACCTCGTCCGCAAATTTTTTCCCCTTTATGCCTATCACATCATCGATTAGCACGTGGTTTGATTCGCGGTTCATTTCAGAGTCGTCCTTGGAGACGATTGCAATGCACCTTCCTTCCGGGCTGTCGAGTTCAATCGTGATGTTGCCGTTTTTGCTCACCCACTTCTTGACAACCATGCCAATGACATCCACTTCCTCGTACTTGGGCACGCTTTTTAATTTGTCAAGGGGCTTTGGGTTAAAGCCAATCCTTTTTTGCAAAATCCCGTGGAGAAAGTTGTACTTGTCCGTGAAGTAATTGAGAAAATCCTTCACCGTGCCTTCGCTGTTGCTCTTTCCCGTGACATCGTATTCCTCCATTACCCTAAAATCCGGTTCGGCGTCTTTTGCCAAGCCGCGGAAGGAGCCTTTTTTTATTACAACCTCCTGCTG
>JANLHD010000029.1 GCA_024653865.1 archaeon
TACCTTGGAAATAGTTACCGGCACCGTGAATTTTGTCCTCACATCATCCACATCTTGCCCCGCATCCGCCTTGTACCTTAGTTTTACAAGCACATCATACTGCCCAAGGAGCTTGTTTGCGAATGCTTTCACTGTAAAGCTTGGGGAGGAATTTGTCAGCGTCGCATTTATGCAGCTCGTGTTGCAGTTTCGCAGCACCGCGCCACTTGAATTTTTCAGTGTAATCGGGCCGGCATACTCATCAGGCACCGAATCATGCTGCGCGCTTGGCACAAAAAACGCGACCTCAACATCCTTTGGGCAATCATTTGCGGTGACTGTGAATGATTCATCATCACCCCAATTAAGGCCGATTGATTCGGTTGAAATGCCAACGCACTCAAACCCTACAGGGATTGCTTCCCCGCCACCATCTCCATCGGGATCGCACTCCGCACCCTCGCACGGCGGTGGCTCACAACCATCCCCCTCGCAGGGCGGTTCGCATTCGGGTGAATCGCATGGCGGTTCGCAGCCCGCGGGGTCATCGCACGGGGGGTCGCCATCAATTGTCACGCTCACGGCGCCGTTTGCCGCAAGATAACCTGCCTTGGATGCTAGAATGTAAAAAGTTGTTCCTGCATTGGGCGCATTTTTGGTGAACGAATACGCGCCAGCAGTGCCCGCAACTGCAGGTATCGCCGTTGGGGAAGAATAATCGGAATTTGTGGAATAAACCACGGCGGCATCGGTTATGGGTTCGTTTGTTTCCGAATCCGCAAGGGTCACCGTGATTGTTGAATCGGTATTCGGCGCGATTGCTGTCGGGCTGACAACTATTGTCATTGTGCGCTCTTCTTGCATGTAAAAATCGTACTCAACGCTGTTGTCTGTTTCCTGCAAATCCAATGCGAATTCAACCCGCGAAGATGCGGATGCACCACTCGGGGATAAATTAAATTCGGCGCCATAACTTCCGGCAAAAGGGAATTCCTCTATTTCCACGCTTTCCGGGGAAATGTCGATTGCGCCGTCTTTGCTTTGCGCCTCCAATGCGACGTTCTCGAAATCAGTTCCGTCCTCGTGCTGGTTCACGACACCCAAAAAGAGTGTGTATTCATTTTCCTCCTGGAGAAGAACCGGAACGCTTGGCTTTAGCAATAATGCATCCGCAAGCCCGCCGCCTGTTAGTGTTGCCTCGAATGCGAAGTTTTTGCACTCATCAAACACCGGGTCGCATGGAAGGTCCTCGCCAACCTCATAACTCCAAAGCACGAGCTGTGATTGCGAAGGCACATAAATGTTTCCGCTTTTTGCGCCATACCTGATTTCTATTGCATCCCCGTTCTGCGCAGTATCCTTGACCTCTACTTCAACCTCGAAAACGTACTCCCCCGCATCAATATCATGGAAGGAAATTATTGTTTGCTTTCCGTCGCCATTTGTCTCTTCGACCCCGGCGTATGCATCATTTGGATCATAAGAGGAGTATTTCACGTTCGCCGCAATGTTGCTGTTCACCTTTTCAATCACAACAATTGAATCGTTTGCGGTCATTTGTTCCTGAAGCCCCGCCCTTACAACCGACCTCACGTCATCGAGGCCATTTGCCGCAATCACATCAAATAAAAGCACGTATTTGCCACCCGCACGCAGCTTCGAGGGAACGTCCCTTGAGGAATCGTTTTCAACAATGCTTCTAATTCCAATGCACAGTTCCCCATCATCGCCACAGGTGAGCCTTGAAGTGTCATCTTCTGCCCTTAGCACAATTCTCGCGGTTGTCGTGCTGTCCGGGGCAATGGGGTAAGTGGTTGTTCGTAGCGGGAAATAGCCTTCCTTTGTGACTTTTAGGTAGGGGGAAATGTCCCAATCAAGTGCCAATTCATCGGTTTCTCCATCCAAATCTGTAATTTTAACCGCAATTCCAGTCCCCGCATCGTCCGCTGGGTCAAAAAATTCAACGCGTGCGCCGCTAACAGGGTTTCCTTGTGTGTCAACCACAATCGCTTTTATGCTCCCGGTCGTGAGTGCCATTGTGATGGTGAGCTTCAAGGCCGCGCCCGCACTTAATTGGGCGGTTTCGGACGTTCCTTGCCTTCCCGTATGGGTTGCCTTGGCATAATACTCCGCTAAAGGAAGGTTTGTGAATGTTATTTCCCCATCTGAATCAGTGGTTCCACTTTGAAAGTAAAAGTTTAGGTCTTCGGCAAAGAGCAATACCTGTGCGCCCGAAACCATGTTGCCCTCGGAGCTCTTCACTTCAACAAGGACGTTTCCTGAATTTGTGGAGGTTTTTTTCACGAGCTCTATTTCCTGCGCATCGCTCGAGGCGGCATCAATAAAGTTCAAATCAATCGCCGCCTTCGCCACATAATTTGAATGGGTCGCAACAAGCGAGTACTCGGCATTTGTATCCGCATTTGTCAGAGAAACCGTGCCGTCCGCACCGGAGGAATAAATTTGGACCGCATCGCCATCGGCATAAAACTGCACCGAGACACCTGAAATCGGGGCTTCGGTTTGGGAATCAATGAATTTCACCAAAATCTTGTTTTTTTTTCCGCCGGAAGTGACTTTTTGAAGTTCTATTGTGACGCTCTCTTCCGCCCCGGCGTTTAGCTGAAAATTTTCGCTTCGCTCGTCATTGTACTTCCTAACCGCCCTATTGTCAAGTGCCCTCACGTAATAATTTCCCGGATTGACGTCAAAAAGAAAAAAACCCCGAGAATCAGTGCTGCCCTGGCTCACCTGAACGTTGCCGGGCGCATAGAGCTTTACAACAATATCGCCTGCCCCATCCCCGGAATCCGCATCTATTACCGTTACGCGAACCTTGCCCTTTACCGCGTCGCCGATTGATTCAAGGTTGATTACGGTTGTTGCATAAACAAGCGCCCTGGATTTCTCCTCGTACCCTGCAAGCGAAACATGCGCGGTCAACACGCCGCACTGGCTATTATAACTCACGGTTTCTTCCGAAGACGCACTTGAAATCGTGCGCGGCGCGGCATAATTTTCGCTGCACGTGAACCTAATTTGGGTTCCCGAAAGCGGTTCCCCTTCTGAATCCTTAATTTGGATGACTTTTTGGGAAAATTCTGGCGCGGCTTCCTTTAGGATTATTTCCGGGCGAATTAGCCCATCGACCTCGAAAACCTCGGAATAATGCTCATAACCATCCAAATCCACTTCCACAGTTAGGGTTTTGCCCTTTGGCACCAAACTGAATTCACCTGAAGCGCCGGTCACAAACCCCTGCGCTGTGCCATCATCAAAAGTTACATTGACCGAGGCGCCATCAATCGGCGAACCGTCCTCATCAACCACCACAAAAACAGTGGATTGCGGCGAAACCGCCCCAAGCAAAAGAATTCCAATTCCAAGGAGCAAAAGAAGCACAAGAATTATCAGTAGAATAAAGCTCGGGAAAATTTTGTCAATCGGGTCCACGACCTTGTAAACGGGAATTGATTTGTCCAGTTCATCAAGAACCGCGTAATACTTGTCCTCGAGCGAAAAATAGAATTTTTTTATCGGATCAATTATGCTTTGCAGCGGGTTTTTGCCCGCCTGATCCTCGCCCTCCAAAGGCTCTTCCCCTTCCTCCAGGGTTTCCATGCCATTATCTTCTATTCCTTCAATTGCCATTACGCCCACACCAAAATTCTAATTCGATAAATTAACTTTAATCTTATATAAAAGGCTTTAGCACGGGCCGGCTGTGTAGAATTGGTGCTTTGTGTTATTTAAAGAAGAAGTGGGTGGCTGCCGGTGCGGAATCAATCCTGTTGATTAGTCCAATTGCCAATCAATTCCTTGAAGACTTTTCCTCGCTTAGGATTTTTTCTTCCCTTCATGTGATTTTTGAAGATTTATTACAGTTTCAAAATATTCCTTGAATTCAGGGTGCTTTCTGACTATTTCCCCAATTGCTTTGCTTCTTAATTGGCCAATATTCTGCTGTGTTACTCCAAGGCGCCTTGCAACCTCCCCCTGAGAGAGCGGATGCAACAAGTCTTCGAACATCAGCCTCGTAACCTCCCTTTGTTTTTGTGTGCCGGCAGTATCTATCGCCCTTTCGAGTCTTGACAGAGAGCGAAAATCCCCAAGTGCACTTTCCAATGCCCCAATAACCGGTTTTCTGCTTCCAATGGTCCTCAAAAAATTGTCAGGGTTCTCAAATCCATGGTAGCTCCTAACGTCCCTATACTTCCTATCGAATATTCGTGCAAATTCCCTGTTAAGACATGCAAAAAGAAAAGTATGGAATGCCCCCTTATTTTTTCTGTCGCGTTTATATGCAGGTATATAATTTTTGATAAGCGCCAAATTTCCATTGCCTATAAGATCATCTGCAGATAATGCGGTAGGCAAGGTTCTGCCGATCTGCCCATCTACTCTTTTTTTCCAGAAAATTCTTGCAGTCGACCGTATAATTGGTTGAGATAGCTCTGCAATAAGTTCATCGACGTTTCTCCTGGCCTCTTCACTTTCAATTTCGCCCCTTATTTTGAAAAGCTCATCGAAAATCCCGTTGCGCTCGGCATTTCTTTGCGGATCTTCCGTAGAAAACTTAGAATACGCCCTGACTTTCAACCTTAATTCCGACGGTATAATTGTAGGTTTTGTTCGTTGAATCGAAACTCTTAAATCCCGCTTTCTTCTTGCTAAACCAACCGCCATGTAATATATAATTTTGTTTAGATATAAAAGATTGCTTCTTTCTGCCACAATTCCTTCGGGAGATTTCGTTTTCAAATCTCGGAAAGGTGGCCAAGCACTTCGCGCCGCGAAACATCAATGCCGACATCCTGCCCAATTCTGCGCGATGCGACAAACACCCCGCTTCGAAGGCACTTTTCTTCCAAAAACCCCCGCGCCTCGCCGAACACATAACCCGCATTGAAAGCGTCCCCCGCGCCCGTGGTGTTCACGGCTTTCACCTTTTGCGCGGGGACTTTTATAGAATGCGAGGTCGAAAAGAATGCGGCGCCCTCGGAGCCCCTCTTCACCACAATTTTTTTTGCCCCGAAAGAAAAAAGTTTTTGCACGCCGCTTTCGAGCGATTTTGTTTTCGTAACCATGCCAAGTTCCTTGTCGTTCAGGAACAATACGTCAATTTTTTTTGCGAATTTTTTGATTTCCCATTTCCCATACTCATCAAATGCGGTGTCAAAAAAAATTTTGGCGCCCTTTTTTCGCAGCCTTGAAAGCAATTCGGAAAAACCCTTGTGAAGCGGCGGAAGATGGAAATAGCCGCCGAAGAACACGAAATCCCCCTTGCTAATTTTTGGAAGCAAAACGCGCCCGATGTTTTTTGCGTCGAGTTCGAGAAGGCAGCCCTTGCACGAAATTATCGAGCGCTGCCCGCTTTTTTTCACAAAAATATTCGAAATGCCGTTCGCTCCCCGCGATTTTTTCAGCAAGGGCTTCACATGCGCGGATTTTAATTCATTGAGAAGAAACTGCGTGAACACGTCATTTCCAATAGCGCTTACAAGGTAAACATCCATGCCAAGCTTTGATGCGGCAACCGCAAAGTTCGCGGCATTCCCGCCTATAGAATAGGTTATTTGGGGGGTGTTCTGCTCTTCACCAACCGCAGGATAGGCATCCGCGTGCGTGAATATGTCCACATTCAAATCCCCAACGGAAAAAACTCTTGGCATCCCTAACCCTCGACAAAATACAACGCTTCTTTGTATATATTCCTTAGCAATAACGACCAATGCGAAAAAAAGCCAAGAAAAGGTTTATGAGAGTTGCGCAAAAGAAATTATGAATGACAAATCCGTGGCATGACATCCATTTCGGAAAAAACGCGCCCAAAGAGGTGCAGGCAATAATAGAGGTGCCCAAGGACTCGAGGATAAAATACGAGCTCGACAAGGAATCCGGGCTAATGAGGCTCGACCGAATTCTTTACTCCGCGGTGCATTACCCGGGCGATTATGGATTTATCCCCCAAACGTATTGGGAAGATGGCGACCCTTTGGACATAATAGTTCTCTCAAATTTTCCGGTGTACCCGAAAACAATCGTGACCGCAAGGCCAATCGGGGTCATAGAAATGAGCGACGGAACCGAAAGCGACGACAAAATAATCGCGGTGCATTCGGGGGACCCGCGGTTCAACGGGGTCAATGACCTAAAGGATGTGCAGGACCATTTGATTCTCGAAGTCAGGCACTTTTTTGAAACCTACAAGGCACTGCAGAACCAAAAAGTCGAGATCATCAAGCTTGCAAACGCCAAAGAGGCACACGAGTGCATCAAAAAAGGGATCGCGCTTTACAGGGAAAAATTCGGCACAAAATAAACAACAACGCAAACGCTTTTTGTCATTTCTTTTTTTCAAAGTTTAGGCAAACCGAGTTTATGCAATAGCGTTTTCCCGCAGGGCCAGGCCCATCGTCGAACACGTGCCCCAAATGCGATTTGCACTTCGCACAGCGAACCTCGATTCTTTTCATTCCGAAAGCCGAGTCATCCCTTAGCTCAACGTTCCCTTTTTTTGCGACTTCGGAAAAGCTAGGCCACCCTGTGCCCGACTCGAATTTTGTGTCCGAACTAAAAAGCGCGTTCCCGCACGCGGCGCAGGTGAACATCCCCTTGCCCTTTGTTTTCAAATGCTCGCCCGTGAAGGGAATTTCAGTTCCGCCCCCGCGCATGATTTTGTACTGCTCGGGAGTGAGCTTTTTCTTCCACTCATCCTTTTTTTCATTGTTCTTTTCCATGCAAAGAATTGCGGCACGCGGATTATAAAAGGCTTTTCCAAAATTTTTGCAAATTCATTAACCCCTTCTGGGGCGCAGCCTTGGAATTGGCGGCTTCCTGTCCTGCTTCCGAAATTGCCTTATTTTCCCCACCCGTAGGGTGGAGCGAATTTCTTTCAGGCAGGATGCGACATCTGCAACAGTCAAATTTTCAAATGCCGGGCGGTGTACACGTTCATTTAGGGCGATTTCCACGGCGGCCTCGATGCCTATTCTTTTTTCACGTGCAATGTTTTCGGCCGCAATTGCCGCTTCGACCTTGTTTGCCGGAATGCCTGTTAGCCGGGAAATTTCCTGCCGATAATCTACCGGGGCTTTGCGCGGCTGCCTTTTTCTCTCGTGTACATACTCCGGAACAATCCCTGCAGCGGCGAGAATATTCCAATGCCGCTCAATAACAGAATTTTGCGTCTTAATATTTCTTTGCCCCAATATTTCATGGATTTGCTTATAAGTGGCAGTCG
>JANLHD010000036.1 GCA_024653865.1 archaeon
CACCGGGAGCAGGTTCACCAGGTGGTATATGAGCGACCTTCTTGAGAATTCCGACCAGTGCCTTGAGGTGGATTGCCTTCTCGCCTCGGCTATTTGCGAGTCTATTTGGTCACAAAGTTCCCTTTGGGAATGCATGTTAATCTAGTGCGGTTTTCTCATACTTATTTCTTCCGACCGGCCGGAAATCATCCATTGGCAATGTTTCGGCGAAATATTGCCTTTACTGTTTTGTCCTGACTTATTCATTTTGCCGTTTTTTTGGGCTTTTACCCCGCCCGGCGGGGGGGTTGAAAATGCTTATATATTTGGTGCGATGCAGGTAGGTTACGTTGATGGGGCGGCCCCTCTTCGAGGCGCCGGGTTGTCAACAATTCGCAAAAAAATGGTGTTTTTTGCAGCTTTTTCTGCTCAAAAAAAATCCGGTCAACGGGTTTTTTCTGGGGTTGGTTTTTCCTTTGACGGAGGCGGGCTTGTAGTTTTTTTTTAAATTCGCGCACCGGCAAAGCCAAAGCCAATAAGGGGAAGGCAACGACGTGCTTGGCGCAAGTTTTATTGCGCCTGGCAAAACCAAAAAATCAGCGAGGTGAGGTTTTTTGAAAAAAAGGAAGGGACGGAAAAAAGAAGAGGATTTTGAGAGTTTCGACATGGATGACAACTACGATGCTTTTTCGGATTAGCGGAGGTGAGTGTATGGTGAGGCAGGAAACTAGAGTTAGGCAGGATCTGGGCTATTCTTGCATGAATTGCAAAAGCAAGATTGAGAACCCGGAAGGGGATTTATACTCAAGGCGCTTTTGCAGCGTAAAATGCAAGGAACAATACCTTGGTTACTAACGGTTCTTTTTGCGGGTTTTTTTTTGCCCGCAAATTTTTTTTTATTCGGGTAATCTTTAAATCTGTTTGAGACATAATTTTTCTGATTTTATGGTTTTTGTGGAAGTTTGCGGCGTAACCGACGTTCCGGAAGGCCAGGGAAAGCCCTTCACCGTGAACGGGAAGGGAATCGCGCTCTTCAACATCGAGGGTGATTTTTACGCGGTTTTCAACACCTGCCCTCACCAGGACAACCCGCTCGACGGCGGCACAATAGAGGATTTGGTTCTCTCGTGCCCGTTCCACGGGTGGCAGTTCGACGTGAAGACCGGAAAGCACCTGACGTTTCCAAATGTTGGCGTTCCCGTATACGAGACCAAAGTGGAAGCGGGAAAAGTTTTCGTTGACCTCTAAGGTTTCGCGTTTTTCCACACGAACTGGAAATAGCGCTCGTATGATTCCGCAAGCACCTTGTTGTGGAGCAGGATTCCGGTTGGCTTTTGTGTCCACAATAGTATGCCTACCTTGTCGTTTCTCACAATTGTTTCGGTTAGCGGCTCGAATCCTTTTTCCAAATACCTAATTTCCGCTTTTGGGTAGAAACTTTTTTTCCTGGTTTTTTTTGCCCACTCCCTTAGCGATTCGTTGAAAACTATTCTTGCTTGTATTCCTTTTTTTGCGCGCCTTTGGTGGAAATCTGTCCAAAATGCGTCGCCCATTGCAACGGATTCGATTGGCGAGCCTATTGTGTAGTGCCATTTTCCGCCGGCATCGAGAAGTTCAAAGAGCAGCTCTTTCACTCCCCTTGTCCCGCGGAAGGTCGTGACTTCGGGTTTTGTTTGTGACATTTTTTCCTTCGCGAGAAGTTCGGGCAGTATTTTTTCCATGCTTTGCCTTTTCTGGTCTATGAAATCAAGGATATGCCTTGGGTTGCTCGCCTGGTAGGTGTGGTGCTTTCCTTCCTTCACATAGGACACCAGCCCTTTTTCGATAAGGCGATTTAGGGTCATGTGCACCACGGAATTGTGCAGCCCTGTCCTTTCCAGGATTTGTCCCGCGCCGCTATTTCCAAGTTCGAGCAACGCAACGTAAATTTTTACTTCGGCATTTGTGAGGCCGATTTCCTCAAAAGGTTCCGTGTCCACGCAAAAAAATAACCCCGAACAGCATATAAAAGTATCCTCCTTTTTCGGAGAATAATTCAATAAATACCAATTAACGGCATTACTATATCAGGTGATGTAATTGGTTTTGTTTTCGGAATTGCTTTTGCACGTTCTTGCATTGGACATCAATTGGCTCATTGGGCTTTTTATGTCAAATTTGCTGTGGGTCTTCATTTTTGGCTCGGTGGCATATTTTGTGCTTGGAAAAAACCCGATTCTTGGGGCCGTGGTGATTGCACTTTACCTTTTTGCAATTGACGATTTTATGGTTGCCGCGGGCTGGGTTTACAGGAACGGTTTTTTGCTAGCTCCCCTGCTCGGCCTTGGGGCGACCGCGTGCTATGACTCAGTCTTTCCCAAGGGCTGGGGCTTGGTGGGGAGAGGAATTTTTGCCTCGGTTGCCTTTTACGCCGCGCTTATTTTCATAAACGTGGTGGTTGCATGATGCTATTGAAGGTTATTTTGGGCACGCTCAAGCTGGGGGCGGGGGCTTATTTGGCAATGCTTTTTTTGGGATTGGGGGGTGCCAATTTTTTCTCCCCGGCAATTTTTTCTTTTGCCGGTTTTTTCGGCTTTTTCTCGATGGTGTTTTGGGAAATGGTAATCCAAAGGTGGTAATAAATACAACTTTTCCCCTACTCTTTTTTCCATGCAGGTTTGTGAAAAAAGGGGAATAGTTTTCCGCGCATCGCACAGCGCCCAAGGCGAGCTTTATGTGGATGCGCACGGCCTGCGAAATTCGCAGGCGCTGATTACACACGCGCACGCGGACCACGCGAAGGCAACCGCGTCGAACAAGTATTACATGACCCCTGAAACCGCGCTTTTGGTGAAGCCAAATCCGATGGCGCAGTTTTGCGAGGTTGCGTTCGGGAAAAAGTTTTCCATGGGGGACTTCTCCTGCACTTTCCACAAGAGCGGCCACATCCTGGGCTCGGCGCAGGTCGAGGTCGTGAATGGCTCCCAGGCGGTGCTCACTTCGGATTTCAAATTGCAAAAGAGCATTCTTTTTGAGGGCGCACAGATTCTTCCGAGCGAAACCCTGATTATTGAAACCACTTTCGGCACGCCAGAGTATTCGTTTCCAAGCCGCGATGCAGTGTATGAGGACATGATTCGCTGGATGCACTCGCGCCTTGCGAAAAAAAAGTTCATAGTGCTGGGCGGCTACTCCACGGGCAAGGCGCAGGAGCTCACGAAAATCGTGAACGAATTTTTGGGGGAAACTCCGCTTGTGCACAGGCGCATTTTCGAGCAGAACAATGCCTATGAAAATGCGGGGGTGAAACTTGGAAATTACATCGAGCTTGACCACAACCTAAATGAGGCGAATATTCTCATTCTTCCCCCGCATATGATTAATGACCACGTTTTGCTCGCAATCGAGCACCAGATAGGGAAAAAAGTGGAGCCGGCGATTGCCACGGGCTGGCGCCACCATTCCAAGTACAAGACTTTTCCGCTCTCCGACCACGCGGATTTCAATGGCTTGGTTGAGTATGTGAAGCAGAGCAGCCCGAAAATGGTTTTCACGACGCACGGGTTCGAGCGCGAATTCGCCTCGTATGTGAGCCGCAGAATGGGGATTTGTGCAAAGCCGCTTAGCGAGGCCGGGCAGACCCTACTTAGCCAATTCGGTTAAAATCCACAACTTTTGGAATTAGTTTTATAAGGGCTTTTCAACCACTTTTAGTGTATTCATTGGGTGTTTTGTTTTGGATAGGACTCATACTTGCGGCGAACTTTCCGAAAAGCACGACAAAAAAAGCGTTGTTTTGAAGGGCTGGGTTGACTCGCGCAGGGACCACGGCAACCTTACTTTTGTCGACATCCGCGACCGCTACGGCCTGACACAAATCGTGCTGAACCCGGAAACCGACGCGAAGGTGCATGAACTTGGAAAGGGCCTTAGGCGCGAATTTGTCGTGCGAATTGAGGGCAAGGTGAGAAAGCGGCCACAAGGCACCGTGAACTTGG
>JANLHD010000037.1 GCA_024653865.1 archaeon
CCCCTATGGCTATTCATATGAGTTATTCCCTACAGGCAACCTCACACAATCTCATCAAACTGTCGGCTCCTTTTTTTACCTTCAAAACATAGCAGTCCAATGGGATACCAGCCAAATACCACAGAGCGCGACCATAAACTCTGTTTCCTTCAAATACTACGCAATCACAAATGATTTTAGGTGGGTGATATTCAATACATTTGAAACCCAAAAACCCTCGGAATTTTCACCCGCTAACGCCGAAGCATTTTTTAATCAAACAACACAAAGTGGCGCAGTATACACCGAAGAAATGCCTCGTTCTGGTGAATACACCCAACTTCTTGCAGCAAGCGCCGCCACAAAACTAAAGGAAAAGCTCATGAACGGGAACAATTACTTCGCATTTGCGGCAAAAGGCGGATATTCACAGAATGCGGCAACCCAAATCCACTCAAGGGAATCTACAACTGGGAAGCCAACTCTTAAAGTAAACTACACCCCAGTGTAAATCGCGGCGAAAAATCAGAATTAAAAGGGTTTCCTAACGAAAATCGATAAGTCCAATTCTTTTTTGAAAAAAAAGCCCGGCTTTTTCTTTTGGTCGAGCTTTTCTTTTTCTCGAAAAAGAAACCGGGCAGAATTTGACAATTCTGCACGGCTTAGCAGAATCTTAGATTCTGCCAAGAGGTCGCGGCCATGGTCTAGTGGTTATGATTGGGCCTTGCCAAGGCTCAGACCCGGGTTCAATTCCCGGTGGCCGCACTCTTATTTCCAATAAACGTCGGGGAGCTGCATGAAAACAAATTTCCCGTTTTCATACCCCAAAAGAAGCGTGTTCCTATACACGTCCCAGGGGTCCGAAATACCCTTGTCGAAAAAAGAGGAGAATTCCTTTGCCGCAAGGCGCAAATCCTTCTTGCTGGCCCTTTGCTCACGCTTGAGTTTTGAAAAAAAACTCTTGCCCCTTCTTGTGGAAGACCCAAAGCCGCCCAATATTTCCATAAGAGACGGGGAATCGGTTTTGTGCATCGCAATCAAATCATTTGAAACCTCGTAAACATGAGGAAACCTAAGGACAAACGCCTTGGGATTGGCGGACCCGACTTTGCGAAACAGGTCCGCAAGATACTCGATTGTTCTTTTGGCGGGGTGCTCGTGCGTTCTCTTAACAACAAGCTCGACCCCGGGATAATTTCGCGAAACATTCATTTCACGAACCCTTCTGCCCCAATGCATAGTTGACCCCTTCGGCACAGTTGCTGTGCGCCCATCCGGCATCTGCGCCCACGCCTTTTCTCTGCGATGGTCAATGTTTTTCATTTTGCCAAGGGCACGGTAAACTTTTTGGGAAGGAACTGCTTTGGCAAGGCGCCTAAGACGCAAAACAAGCGTTAGCGGCAGCGGCTTTATCGGCATGGAAAAAGTAGGGCGCGGATATATAATAATTTTTCATGGACGGCTAGTTTTCGACAATCTCGGCAAGGCGTTCAAGCGAATAAACCGCAACGCCCGCCTCGGATTCAATCCTGCACGAACCGGAAGAAACATAACAATCTATTTGAACCGGGTGAGCGCCATCCAAAGCAAAAACCGAGCAGGAATAATGCTTTTCGGAACCTGGACTTGTTTCCGAGCAAGAGCACGAACTAACGGCCCAGGCATTCGAGCCAGCCTGCTGCTTTGCGGCAGAAAGGCACGCGCCCTCAACTGCCCCCAAAGTTATTTTGCCCCACAGAGAAGCGGCACTAACCGAATCTTCGCGAACTTGCGCATTAGAATCATTTGCAGGAACATCTTTTGGCACCAAATAAGGCCCTTGCACTGCAGAATCACGCGAAGAGGGCTCTTCGCTAACCTTGGCAGAAGGGGCAAAAAATATTGCGGCGAGAATCAACACCAATACAGTGAAAAGTGCGCCTGCAATAAGGGCTGCTAGAATAACTTTTTCGCCGCGTTCCATAAAAAATTTAGATGGCAAAAAAATATAATTAGACTGCCATCTAATGCAAGCCTATCTTGCTTCCCAAAGATGCACTGGGTTTAATAACAAAGAAAACTGATTTTATTAGATGATAAAGAGGGCTAAAACCCTGACAAAAGATGCCGCAAACGCATCGTACAAAAATCTGCGAGCCTACATTAGAGGCATGGATTCTACACAGTGGAACAAGCTCAAAAACTACTTAAGGACTGGAGAGGTTCCCGAGGGCCTTTCACACGAAATTTTGGCAAAGTTTACAGAAATGGTATTCAGGTACAAAGAAGCAAGTGCGGGAATGCTGCGCCCAATGAGAGGGCGATTTGATGCAAACACAAAAAAAGTACTCAGAACCCAGGCAGAGGCATTTGTTAAAATTTTCTACCCAAGGCAAGACAAGGACGCAAAAGAGCGACTGGTAAAAACAATACTCGCAAAAACCAAAAAGATCGGGTGGCGGCAAGTAGAACAAGCCGCCAGGAAAGGCACTCCGGAGGAACTCCTGTCACATGGACAAATGTACCTCGACGCAATTGACCCAAAACACAGGGAACGAGTAGCTAGAGAAATCCTAGGCCGCAAAAATCCACCGAGGTCGGAGAAAAAAATAAGCTTGGGACGCCCACTCGGACTGGTCCATAAAGAAACCAAGGACATAATCCTGGCTGCTGATTGGCCTAACGACTTGTTCGCCCCAAGGTTTCTTAGTGAAACTGCTGCAATCCACGAGATGGCACATATGATGCTAGGAGCCAACGAAGAAGGGGCAATGCTAACCGAAATGTACTACGCGCTGAAAAGAGGCATTGTGAATTCAACAAATATACACTCTTATCTTACAAGATATCAAGACATCAGCATGGCCATGAATATACAAACGCAAATGAAAATGCTTGGCATTGCGCGGATTTATCACAATAGCGGCCCGGTTGCCGCTGAAAAATATCTAAGGAAACTCGTGAAAAATTCGGCACAGCAATAGCCCGCAAGACAAGCCTAATGCAATTGCCCATAAATGAGGCTGCAAACCTTTTCACAGACCTTCGCCAAAGGAACACTAGCATCAACAAAGCTTATTTTTTCGCCTGGAAAAACTTTTGGCAAATCCAAAAAGCCACGTCTCACTTTTTCGAGAAAATCCTTTCGCTCAAACGCATCAACCCCGCCTCTCTTCGAATCCGAATTAATCCGCTCAAGGGCGGTTTCCACGGGAAGGTCAAGGATTATTGCCAAATCCGGGACAGGCATTCCCGCGTGGAGTTCGCGGATTTTTTCCACCTCAATTCCCTGCAGGGACTGGTAAACAAAAGTCGAGTACTTGTAGCGATCGCACAAAATAATTTTTCCCTCGAGAAGCGCCGGGAGAATCACTTTTTCCACGTGCTCCTTTCGGTCGGCAACATACAAATCAAGAAACTGCTTTGCATTCAAATCCGGCCGCGGAGAAGTCGCCAAGAGCTCGCGCACCTTCTTCCCGTAAAAGCCTGAAGTGGGCTCCGCGGTCAGGAGCACTTTTTCTTCCGAAACTCCTTTTGCAGCCAGAAAATTTTTTACCGCAGAGATAACCGTGCCCTTGCCGGAGCCGTCCACCCCTTCAAAAACGCAAAAAAACCCGCGTGAACCCAAGACAAAAACACCGATAAGATTCTTGCTGAATTAAGTTTAATATTGTTTTTAGTGAAAAACAAACGATCTTGCCCCATGCCTAAGGCTAAAAAATGCAACGCTAATAAGCACCTTGAACATAGTATAATAATGGGACAAACATTTAGGCGCCCGCTTGGAAGAATAGCAGACATTTTAAGAAAGAAGCCGCAGCCAAGCGAGCCCCAGAAAAAATCCCAAATCAGGGAGTTCGTCAGGGGAATAGGGCCCGAACAATGGGAATTCCTGAAACACTTCCTAAGAACGGGGAAAAAAAATCCTCTGCTTCAACAATCCACAATCAAGCGGTTTTTTTACATTGGAATTGAACATGCAGAACAAAAAAACCGGCGCTTGAAAAAACCTTATGCCCCCATAATGGGGCCAGCGGAACGCAAAGAGGTGGAACGACAGGCATTGGATTTTTCGAAAATTTTCCATCCCGACCTGACTTCCGAGGCAAGGGAATTACAGGTAGGGGACTTGAGCAGGTATGTTGAACCAATACGCAATTG
>JANLHD010000039.1 GCA_024653865.1 archaeon
GCCCGTTAATGGAAAGAAGGGCGAGGGCGTTGAAAAAATTTTGAAAAAAGATTTTGAAAAAAGGCTCGCACAGCCGCAGGGCAAAATGCTGATGGCACAGGAGTTTGTGGACCTCGCGCGCGAGTTCAGGGTTTATGTTGTGGGAAAAAAGGCGGTTGGTGGGATGGAGAAGGTTTCGGATTCGTGGCTTCATAATGTTTCCAGGGGCGCAAAGCCGGCGAGGGCGGATTTGCCAAAGGAAGTGGAAGAGGCCGCAATCAAGGCGTCTTTGGCTGTGCAGACCGAGGTCGCGGGTGTCGATGTTGGGGTCACGAAAAAAGGGCTGTTCGTTCTCGAGGTGAACCGCAGCCCGGGTTTCAAGGGATATGAGAGCCTCGGAATCGATTTTGCAAAAAAAGTCATTGAGTATCTTGAGCAGAAGGCCGGGCGGCACTAGTTTTTTTTCAAAATGTAAATCGCGTTCACGACGAGCGCGGCGCAGAATACGACGAGCAAATCCCCCATGGTGTCGCGAAGCCCAAATTGCAGGCTCCAGCCCGTTAACATGTCCGTGGCAAATTCGGCGAGTTCCCACAATGCGCCAATTCCTACGGTAACAAGCACATTGAGGGCGTGTGCGTGGTCGTTGATGTAAGCCTTTACAAAATCAGCCATTATTGTGGCGACAAGCACGCCGCCTATGAAGTGCGTGATGACATCGTAGCCAACGTAGAGGTTGTAGAGGTCAAAAACGAGGTTTAGTATTTCCGCAATCACGAGGAGCACAAATGCGAATTTTGTTTCGGGCGAAATAGAAAAGCGCATGGAAGAGAGACGGGTTCCTCCAATAAAAAGTTTTCCAAAACGAAAAAAAACACGTTCTTCTACATAAAAATTGGTGCCGGAATTGGTATTATTATTCTTATAAGGGGGTACTCCATTCAACACAAACTCGCCCCAAAAACCGTGTTGATTCTTTGGCACCCCCCTTCAAAAGAGCACAAGAGCTTGAAACACTCCGCGGCTAAGTGTTGCCGCGCCCGCAGGGAGTGCACGCCTCTTGCCTCCCGGAACTCCGGCCCCACAATGCGGGGGGCAGGTCTGAACGCGACCGAGCCAAGCGAGGTTTCGCGTACGCGGAGGCTTCCGTGTCGAGTCAATAGGAATATATTTAATAGTGGGAATTAATCTATTACCTTAATTGGGTAACCGTAATTCGGTAACCGTAAATCGGTGTTGAATAAATGGGTTTGTCCGAAACAGTGGGTGGCGCTTATTCTGCGATAGAGGAAAAGTTCTACGGGTTGATGGATTTCCTCAGCGATAAGGGCGTTCCCACATATTCAATAATCGACCCGCTTGAGGAGAGGGGCATTCCGGCATTTCCGGCAATACTTGCCCTGATTGCAATTGCGGGAATTTTGCTTTACGGGCTTGTTTTTTTGAATGACTCCGAAACCACGCTTTTGCTCTCAATCACCGATGATTCGGATGCTAGCGTGTCGCAGGTTTCGATTGTGTTCCGCGATGAGGACTCGGGGGCAATTGATGTCGGTTCTACGAGTTT
>JANLHD010000043.1 GCA_024653865.1 archaeon
GGCACAGAAAGTGGACGGCATTCATCAAGGGAAAGGTGGATGATGCGCTGAGCTTGCAAAGCGCATTTGCCCTAGGAACCGTGTCTTTTCTTGCGGTGTATCGGGAAGGGTTTGAGACCGTGCTCTTTTTCAAGGCACTAACCTCGGGAACAACTGACCTTACAGGAATTATTATGGGGCTTGTCGCGGGTTTTGCGGCACTCGCAATCCTGTTCGTTCTCATCGTAAGGATTGAGAAGAGGCTTCCTTTGAATGTTGTGTTCGCACTCACAAGCGCGATACTTTTTGTGCTCGCGCTCAAGTTTGCGGGCAAGGGCGTGCACGAGCTGCAGGAGGCGCATGTTCTTCCCGAAACCGCATTGAATGTTGTGCCAAAAATCGGGGATTTGGGCATCTACCCAACGCTGGAAACACTGGGAATACAGGCGGTGATGCTTGCAATCGGGGCAATTCTTTTGTATATGCACTTTTTCAAGATGCGCCCCAAAACCGCAATTGTTTAGTTAGGGGTTTGGTTCGTTGCCCTGCAATTTTAAACCTTATTGTGGGTAAAAATTTATTGAAATGATTGTAATTGGCATTACTGGAAAGTACTGCGCCGGCAAAACCACGGTGTGCGATTACCTCAAGGAAAAAAGCTTTTACTATGGCTCTCTTTCGGACGAACTTCGGGGGATTTTGAAGCGAGAGGGCGTCTTCGCGTCGAGGGAAAACCTGATCGCCAGGGGAAATGCATTGCGAAAAGAAAGGGGCAATGGCGCGCTTGCAAAAATTCTGATAGGGAACATGGGCCGGGACAAAAATTATGTGATTGACTCGCTGCGAAACCCCGAGGAAATCCGCGAGTTCCAAAAGCTCGAGAACTTCTGGCTCTGGAACATCACCGCAAAGGACGATGCGCGGTTTGAGAGGATTTTGAAAAGGAAGCGCGAAGGCGACCCGAAAACGCGTGAAGAATTTGCGAAGCTTGAGGCAATGGAATCCGGGTCAAAGGATGCTTTCGCACAGCAGCTCGATGAGTGCGCAAAAATGGCGAACCATACCGTGGACAATAACGCGTCCCTTGCGGAACTTTTTGAAAAAATAGATTCACTGCTTTTGCAGGTGCCGCTTGACTGGAAGCGGCCATCATGGGACGAGTATTTCATGAACATCGCAAAAGAGGTCGCGATGAGGAGCAATTGCATAAAAAGAAAGGTCGCCGCGGTGATCGTGAAGGACAAGAGAATTATTTCCACCGGGTACAATGGCACTCCAAGAGGGGTGAAAAATTGCAATGAGGGAGGATGCCCAAGGTGCAATAATTTCACGAGTTCGGGAACAAAGCTAGATGACTGCTTGTGCAGCCACGCGGAGGAAAACGCGATAGTGCAATCCGCATACCACGGGGTGGCAATAGCGGGTTCGGTGATTTACACCACCTACAGCCCGTGCATAACCTGTTCGAAAATGATAATCAATGCGGGCATCAAAAAGGTGGTTTACAATTCCGATTATCCCTTGGGGGATACCGCAAAGGGGCTTTTGAAAGAGGCCGGCGTTGAGCTTGTTCAAATAAGCATCTAATTTTTTTCCGGGCCAAGTATTATTGAGAGCAGGTTTGTTTGCAGGTCGGCGTCGTCGGGAAGTATGTAATCAGCGAGCCTTAATTGGTGCGATACCTTTTGCGCCTGGGTTGGCTTGTCGGGCTTTATTAGAATTGTGACGAACATTTTTGCGGAATCAATGTCGCCGTAGCTGTCGGTTATGAGCACGGTTCTTCCCACGTCAAGTTCTATGCCGGCTAATGCGAGTTCCTCTTTTATTGCGCTCACTTTGGATTTGACCTTAATCCCGTCTATTTCGAAATCCTTTGTGCCGACAATGGAATTTAGCCCGGATATTTTTGCCTCGGAATTGAACCTAAGTTCGGTGCCGGCGATGTAATCAAATGAGAACCCGTATTTTTCTTTCAGGTAAACGTTGAGGCGTTCGCCGAAGTTTTTGGATGAGAGCGTTGCGAGGACGACCTTTTTCCCGTTTTTTTTGAGTTCTTTGAGTGCCCTTATCAATTGTTTCCTAAGGCCCTTGTTTACCCTTGCAAGCACCCTGTCGATGTCCGAGGCGCCCACCCCTGCTTTCATCAGCAATCGGTTGCCCTCTATTATGGCGCGTTCGATGCTGTATTCGCCCAAAACTATTTTTGAAATCAAAAAATCGTAGAGTTCCTCGCCGCGCGTGACGCCGGATTCGTTTTTTTCCGGGTAAGCCACTTTTAGCGCCTCGAGGTTTGCATCGCTCTCATAGAGCGTGCCATCCATGTCGACTATTATTGTGTCGAAGTCCTTTGCGCTAAAACGCCGGAACGCGCGCCTGCGCAATTTGAATTGAAGCGAGTTCTTTACAACGCCGCCAAGCAGCCTCGCGGAGGAGAGCTTTGTTTTTATGTCCCTAACCCTTGGGACCCGAACTCTTGGAAGCCTCATTAATACACCTTGGTGTTTTGTTTGCTTAAAGCGCTATGCCCCTAAAGCGTTAACGCACGTTAAGATTTAAAACTAGTATTTCCATTTTCTTATAAAAATAGCATTTGAATCGGGTGTTTGGCAAAATGGCGAAGGAATACGATGTTATTGTAATCGGTGCGGGTCCCGCGGGCGGCTCTTGCGCATTGCACTGCGCAAGAAACGGCCTTTCGGTCATGATTCTTGAGGAGCATGAAAAAATAGGCGAACCCGTGCATTGCGGGGAGTGCCTTAGTCTTTATGCTGTGAAAAATACGGGGATCAATCCCCCGCAGAGCGTTATTTCGGAGCACGTGAAGGGAGTTAGGGTGGTGTTTCCGGATGGCACGGCTTCTGTTTTAAACGAGCCAGGGTTTGTGCTTGAAAAGGAAAAATTCGAGCAATGGCTCTGCGCAGAAGCTGTGAATGCGGGGGCGGAAATAAGGCTCGGCCACAGGCTCGAGGCACTTGAAAGAAAGGGCGCAAAGTGGGAGGCGAAAACAAGCAAGGCAAAGTTTGTTGCCAAAATAATTATCGATGCTTCCGGAGTCGCGAGCGTTGTTTCAAGGCTTGTTGGTTTGAACCCAAGGTTTGAGGCGGTCACAGGAATCCAGTATGAGTTGCAAGGCATTCCAAGGGACGGATACCTGGATTTTTACATTTGGCCAAGGCTTGCGCCACAAGGTTATTTGTGGATGATTCCCAAAAAAGATACGCGCGCAAACGTGGGGCTTGTGACAACCGAGAGGCGAATGGCAAAAACAAACACCGACAAGTTCGTGGAGGAAATGGGTTGGTCTTCGAATGTTAAGGTGAAGACATTTGGCGGGCTCATTCCCGCATCCGGGCCGCTTAAGAACACCCATTCGGATGGAATCATGCTAATCGGCGATGCAGCCGGCTTCACTTCGCCGCTTTTCGAGGGCGGCTCGCACCTTGGATTGAAATCTGGGGAGATGGCTGCAAATGTTGCGAAAGATGCAATCGGAAAGGGCGATTGGTCGCAGGATGCGCTCGCAAAGTACGAGGCAATGTGGAAAGGCACGTTTCCGCAATACGAAAAAATCATCAGGGGAAAAAAGGCGCTCTACTCTTTTACGGATGATGAATTGAACCTCATCGCAAAAAATTTTCCCAGGAACTTTGACGATTTTGGCACGCTCGAGAAAATAGTGTTCGGGATAAAGGTGCTCTCAAAAAAGCCCGGGCTGATCAACAAGGGCTTTATAGGCGCAATGAAGGCATTCGAGTACTCGCAGGCACAGCACTATGGCTGGTAATCTCGTTGGCGCAAATTTTCCTGCAAGCTTAGCATTATTGGGCCTTTCGCATCTTCACCTCCTTTTTTAATGTTTCGAATCTATTAGTTTACGGCATGAAAACTGATTCTAAATTAAAAACAACCGGGTTTCACGTAGGCGTCATTCCTGATGGAAACAGGAGATGGGCAATCGAAAACAACCTCCACCCAAGCGCGGGGCACAGGCTTGGGGCGGAAAAAATGGAGCTCTTTGTTAATTGGGCGGTGAAACAGCCCGAGATTAGGGAAATTAGCGTGTACGGACTTAGCGAGGAGAACTTCAAAAGGCAACCGGAGGAACTTAGTTGGCTCTATGAAATTTATTACCAAAAGCTCTTCAAGCTTTTGAATTCGAAAGAAATCCACGAGAACGGCGTCAACGTGAACTTTGTTTCAACCAATCCCGGCAAGGTCCCGAAGAATTTGGTTGACCTTTGCAGAACGCTCAAGAGCGAAACCAAGGTGTACGGCAACAAAGTAATCAACATCCTGATAGGTTACACCGGACAAAGCGAAATTTTAAAGAGCGTGAACAGCCCGATGAACAGGGTGAAGAATCTCTTTTTCGGGCTCACGGAGAAGGACATCGCGAGGCACCTTGGCGTAAAGAGCGAATGCGATTTTGTCATAAGGACCGGCGAAGAGGAGGCGAAGCGCGAGGGAAAGAGCGGCTTTCTTTTGTGGCAAAGCGCTTACTCGGAATATTACCACGTGCCAAAGTACTGGCCCGCGGTCGAGGAATCCGACCTCAACAAGGCGTGGGAATACTTCATGCAATCGCGAAGGATGAAGGGAATCTGAGGAAAAAAATATTCCAAAAAGGCTACTTCAATACTTTTCCCGTTTTCATATACCACAAATACAAATCTAGTTTTGAGTGGCTCAGCCCGGTTTTTTTCGCAAACAAATCCAGGCGCGACTCTATTGCGCAGTAATTGCGCGCATTCACGCTTTTTGGCCTTTCAACAAGAAGGCCGAATTCGGAAATGAGGTTGACCACGTGCTTGTCAAGAATTGCCACGTTGTCGCTGCCGGTGTTGCGCAAAAAGTGCGAGGACTCCTTGAATCCAAGGCCCTTCACGTTTTTTGCGAGGTACTCTCGCGCCTCGCGGTCGTTTTCAAATTCGGAAATTTTTTCCTTTAATCCAAAGTGCCTGCGCGCATCCACAATGAACTGCGCCCTGCGGTTGTAGAATCGCGAACCCGCCTTTTTCAGTTCCGCAACAAGTTTTTTTGGAGGCAGATTATAGAAGCCCTCGAAGCCAAGCGCACTTTGCACGCGCGAACCCATTTCCGAGGACGTGTTTGCGGTGAGAAGACAAAAGCACAGTTCGCAGAACCAATCCTCTTCCGCCCTTCCCTTAAAGGACTGGAATTCCAGGTAGCGTTGCTCCACGATTGGGGCGATGCTGCTTTTTTGGAGGCCGCAAATTTTTTCCAAAAGCTCTTTTTCTTGCATCAAAAAAATTGGCTCCGAAGTTGTTTTATTTGCCTTAAAACAATTCAGGCCATCACAGCGATCGCGCAACAGCTTCCACCGCGCGCCTTGCGAATTCTTCCGCGCGCTTTTCGGCCTGCGCAACGCTCATCCTTGGGCCGGAAACACCGTAGCCAACCGGCTTATCGTAATCAAGCGAAAGCTGTGCAATTTTTTCCGAGCTCGTGTATGCAACCACTTCATCGTGGCTGGTTTCCCCCTGCACAACCGCCCCAAGCACAACCGCGCCGTGCACCTGCGGGTTTGCGAGCAATCTTTTTAGCGGCAAGGGAATGTCGAAAGCCCCCGTGACCCGAATTATTTTGTAAACAAAAAGCCCGCGCTTTTTGCACTCATCTTTGGCGGCGGCAAGCATTTTTTCCGAGATTTCCGCGTGGAAATCCGCCAATACAATTGCAACGTTCATCAAAGAGGCCTCCAGATTTTTATAACTCCAATTTTTTGGCGTTATCGCGCCCCTGCCTCTCCCCAGAGCCCGCGCGTTTTTGTAGCTCTTCGGGCGCGAACAGGAGCCACATCAAATTCTGCGCGTGCTTTTGTGCGCGGTTGCGCATGACATTGGCGAGGTCCTGGTCGTTTTTTCCTTCGTCCTCGTGCACAAAAACTTCGAGCACTGTTTTTTTGGACATTAATTGCGCCTGCTGGATTGCCATCGATGCCTCGTGGCTACACTGCTTGTCTATTGGGGCGGAGCCGGGCATTCCAAGGGCAATTCCCGCAAAGCAGCCTTGCTCCAGAAGATTTAGCATCGCGACAGGAATGTCCTTTATTCCCGGAACCGTCCTTCGAACCACCTTGACTTGCCACTCGTTGTCACGCGCGGTTTTTTCAATTGTTTCAATGGCGACCTTTCCCATGTCCCCGCGCGCGAACATTGTGTCGACAACCGCAATTTTTGTTTTTTGGCTTTTTTGAATCATCAAACCCTCTCCAGCGAAATTTTTGACCCGTCCGCAAGGCCGAGTTTTTTGCGCAGTTCCTGCGGCGCAACAACCTCTATTATGTTTGCGGGGTGGTTTGTCCTGTGGGGAAGGATTGCGAGCGCCGAAATTTTTTTGCCAGGCCTGGACAGGATGGTGCATTTCCACGCATCGATTCCGCCAAAGGTGCGTTCCTTGGTTGTAAAGCCGTCTATTGTGATGGGTTTTGCGGAGGTGAATTTCGCGCGCGCGGATGGCTCGACCTCCAAATTGAGGGTTCCGCAAAAAATGTTCTTTCCCAAAATCTTTTCGAAGCTTTTTTTGTAGCCCGGGATGCAGACATAATACGCACCTTCGCCAAGGCCGCTGACCACGGTGCCTTTAAGCACTGGCTTGTCCATGGAGAAGAGT
Organism: archaeon; assembly: GCA_024653865.1. Lineage (GTDB taxonomy): Archaea > Iainarchaeota > Iainarchaeia > Iainarchaeales > Iainarchaeaceae > UBA493. The sequence goes on from JANLHD010000043.1 coordinate 6,613, forward strand.
TCCTTTAGCTCGAAGTGGAACGATTCAAGTTCCCCTCGGCCGGTGTCGGTAAACGATACCCCTATGCCAGAGTTTGAAACGTTGCGCGAAATCGTGCCTTCGGATTCGAGTTCGCGCAGCTTGCGCGAAATGGATTGCTGGGAGAACCCCGTGAGCTGCGCAAGGGAGGAAGTCGAAACAAGCGCCTCCCCATACAGGGCGCCTTTTTTTGCAAGCAGCAATGCGAGCGCCAGGTTTTCGGCTTTCATGAAAAAACTAGAATGGCAATTACTTAAAAATGGGTTGCTTAACACAAATGGGTAGCGGCATTATTTTTTTCTTGCGCCTTTTTTTTCGATTTTAATCGACGCCGAGTGCGCCGGCTTTGCGGCCTTGGGCATGCTTTCGATGTACACGCTCTGGCTCGGGTATGCAAAGCTAAGGCCTGCTGATTCGAAGCGCCTTAGGATTTCCATGTTGATTTCGCTCATGACCTCGAACATGCGGTCCTTATTCTTGATGTGGTAAACAAACCAGATGTCAAGTGAGGAAGAT
>JANLHD010000060.1 GCA_024653865.1 archaeon
CATTCTTCTGGCACTATTTTTCCCGGATTATTTTTTGGTGCTCATTCTGGCGCCAGTGATTTCCTCGGCAATATTTCTCACAATCTACTCCTACCTAGAGTACAAAAAACTCGCTAAATAGATTTTACTTTGGGAAAAATCCTCCGAAGAATTAGAATGTTCTATCGCTTTTCCAAAACTTCGAGCCCGGGAAGCGGGATTCCAGAAAGGTACTGAAGCAAGGCTTTTCCTGCGAGCGAGACATGGGAAAAATCCTGCGGCAAAAGCCCAAATGACGTGAGCGCGCGCTCCGTGTCCCCACCGCCTATTATTGAAAAGCACCTGTGGAAAGCAATTGCCTCAAGCACTTTTTTGGTGCCTATTGCGAACTGCGGCTTTTCATAAACCCCCATTGGGCCGTTGAAAACAACAAGGCTTGATTCACGCACGATTCTCTTGAACTCCTCGGTTGTTTGAATGCCGATGTCCATTGGAGTGTTTTTGGAAGGCAGGTTCTTGACCTGCTCCTCCGCCCTCTTGCCGTTCTTCTCAAGCCCAAGGTCGCTTGGAAGGATTATCTTGTCGCCGTATTTTTCAAGCAACTTTTTTGCCTCGGGAACCAAATCCGCAAATTCGTTCTTGGCGAAAAATTCTTCCTTCGCACCAAAATCCACGCCTTTTGCCTTTAGGAACAATTCCCCGAAAAGCCCGCCCACGCAAACCTTATTGGTCATGCCATTCTCCAGCATTCCCGAAAGCAGCTTCACAGAATCCGAAAGCTTGGCGCCGCCCAGAACCAAAAGCTTTGAGCCGTTTCCCTGTTCCTCAAGTTTTTCGAGGGCATCGATCTCTTTTTCAAGCACCGGGCCAACCGCGCAGGGCATGTATTTTTTGAAGCCAACTACAGTTGCATGCCCCCTGTGGCAAACGCTCAATGCGTCCTGCACAAACAAGTCCCCAAGGACCCCGAGTTTTTTTATGAACCCATCTTCTGCGTGCTCTTCGGGTGTTTTCTTTTCCTGCTCCTCCTTTTGGAAGCGCGCATTGTCAAGGACAATGACTTCGCCGTCCTTCATTGCCTTTATTTCCGAAACATAATCGTCTTCCCACTTCACGAACTTGAGGGGCTTGTCAATGAATTTTCTGATGTGGTCGGCGTGCCTTTTCAGGCCAATGAACTCCTCTTCCCCCGGCCTTCCCTGGTGCGATAGGACAACAACTTTTGCCCCTTCCTCGCTTAGCGCGTAAATGGTTTTCGAGTGCTCGCGAAGCCTCGAAGAAATGACGACCCTGCCCTCGACAACGGAGCTGTTCAAATCAGCCCTCAAAAAAACGGTTTTTCCTTTTAAATCAAAATCGAATGCGCTCTTGTACTTCATTTGATGTCCACCAAGCCAATTCGCCAAATCCTTATTTGAATAGTGGGCGCTAACCTATATATTCCTAATTGCCCAAGCAATAATCATGGCAACAATTGATTTGGAAAAAATCAGCGATCTTCCGATAAAACTCAACAAAAATTCACTCGAGTTCGGAAAAAGAATGAAAAAAGTGGTGCCCGAAGCCCGCACGCACAAAAGAATGCTCCCGGTTCTCAAAAACCCCGAGGAAAAGGCGCCCGAAGAATTCTATTACATGTACCGCGACGTCGCAATCGAATCCGACCGCGAACTCATACGAAAAAACAACCTACGCTTCGACATAACTATTTTGCCGCCTTTTCTGGTTGGGGATGAATACAACAAAACCTTTGGCCACTACCACCCAAAAGTCCCCGGAACGTTCCTCGGTGGCGCCACATGGTGGCCGGAAATATACGAGGTTTTGCACGGAAGGGCGCATTATTTGCTCCAGAACGGAAGCGAGTTCTTGGTTTTTGACGCAAGGCCCGGCGATAAATGCGTAATGCTCCCGGGATTTGGCCACATTACCGTGAACCCCTCGGGTAAGGAGGCGCTTGTGATGGCGAACTGGGTTTTCCCTGGATTTGCAAGCGATTATGGCCCGATAGAAAAACTAGGGGGCGGCCAGTGGTTCGAAACTACAAAAGGTTTTGTTGCGAACAAAAAATACGGCGAAGCTCCGAATGTGCAACTAATTAGCCCGCGCGATTTCGAAGAATTCGGGTTCTCCAATTCAAGGCCAATGTATGCGGATGCAATCGCGAACCCTGCGAAATTCGAGTGGCTCTCAAAGCCGCAGAATTATTTAGAATTGTTCAAAAAATATCGGGAAACCTGAAGCGATTCACAGCTTCAGGCTCTTCACCAAATCGACAATTCTTTGCGAGTAGCCGGTTTCGTTGTCGTACCACGAAACCACCTGCACCAAATTGCCGCCGATTACTTTGGTCTGCTCCGCGTCGAAAATGCTTGAGTGCAAATTTCCCAAAATATCCGAGGAAACAAGCGGTTCCTCCGAGTACTCGAGAATCCCCTTCAAATTTCCCTGCGCAGCCTTTTTCATTGCCAAATTGACTTCCTCAACCGTCGTGCTTTTTTCGAGTTCCGCGGTAACGTCCACAAGCGAGCCCGCGGGAACCGGCACCCTAATTGCCTTTCCATCCACCTTTCCTTTTAGTTCGGGAATTACTTTTGCAGCCGCCTTCGAGGCGCCGGTAGAGGTTGGCACAATGTTTAGTGCCGCTGCCCTTGCCCTTCGCAGGTCCTTGTCGTGGGTTCCGTCAACTAGTTGCTGGTCCGCGGTGTAGCCATGAATGGTTGTCATGAACACGCGCCTTATTTTGAAGTTGTCATTCAAAACCTTGAGCACAGGCATCAAACAATTTGTGGTGCACGATGCGTTGTCAATCACGGTTTCCTTTCCGTTTGCCTTGTCCGAATTGACCCCAAGCACTACGCTCGGAATGTCGTCATCCTTTCCCGGCGCCGAAATAATAGCCTTTTTTGCCCCGGCCTTTATGTGGCCTTCCACTTCGCTTTTTTTGCGAAAAACCCCGGTGCTCTCTATTACAACATCCACTCCGAGTTTTTTCCAGGGGAGTTCTTCGGGCTTTTTTCTCTCCGAAATAATCGCAACCTTCTTTCCGTCAATTACGAGGTCGGAACCTTGCGCTTTCACGTCACCTTTCCATTTCCCGTGGACGGAATCATATTTGAATACGTGAAGTGCGCTCTCGATTCCTCTTGGGTGGTTCACGACCCAATCAATTCCCTTTTCCTTAACTCCGAGCCTTAGCACGAGCTTTCCAATCCTTCCGAAACCGTTAATTGCGACCTTCAAAGACCAACACCTCGTTAAAAGAGTATTTGAAAAAAGTTAGGGCAAAAGTCAATTTAAAGGTATTTTTCCAAAGGCCCTAAACCTTGATTGCCTTTCTTTGCCGCGCAAGGCCTTTGAAGTAATAATCCGCAACAAGCGTAACCACTATTTCAAGGAAAATCACGAGCAGCGCCGCGTTTGTGCCAAAGAGCCGGTCCACCTGGAACGGCAAAATAAAGTAAATTGCAG
>JANLHD010000051.1 GCA_024653865.1 archaeon
AACCCCCGAAACAAGGCCGCTGATACTCTCGAACGCAACAGAGCTAAAAAGCAGGGGCGCGGTCATAATAGGAATTGATTCCGAACCGGATTCAATTTACGACCATTTCTTCGAGGTGCCCGACATGGACACGGCAAACCCGATTTTGATGATACTTCCAATACAGCTCCTCGCGTATTATTTGGCAATAGAAAAAAAGCTCGATCCCGACAAGCCAAGGAACCTTGCAAAGAGCGTGACAGTAAAGTGAAATTCATGAACGCCCAATCCGATGGTTCAATGCAAAAATCAATTCAGCATGCCCAAAAAAGGCAGCTCTTTGGAACCGACGGCATTAGGGGAAAGGCAAATTCTCACCCCATGACCCCGGAAATGGCCGTTCGCATTGGAAAGGCCGTTGCCTCGATTTTTCGCAATGGTGCGCAAAGCGCACACAGCATAGTGATTGGAAAGGACACGCGCGTCTCCGGCTACATGCTAGAAACCGCCCTGACCTCCGGAATAGTTTCAATGGGAGTCGACGTTCTTCTTGTGGGCCCGATGCCGACCCCGGCAATTGCCAAACTCACATCCTCAATGAACGCCGATGCGGGCATAGTGCTCAGCGCCTCTCACAATCCCGCGCAGGACAACGGGATAAAAATTTTTGATTCCCAAGGATACAAGCTAAGCGACGAAACCGAACTCGAAATAGAGAAATTGATTTTTTCCAAAAACTCCCTCGAAAACCCGGACGGCAAAATCGGCAAAGCCGCAAGGGTTGAGGAGGCAAGGGGACGCTACATTGAATACGCAAAATCAACCATAAAAAATTCCCCGCTCGCCGGATTAAAAATAGTGCTTGATTGCGCGAACGGAGCGGCATACTACGTTGCCCCGAAGATTTTTTCCGAACTCGGCGCCGAAGTCATTGTTTTGAACGACAAGCCCGATGGCTTCAACATCAACCTCAATTGCGGCGCGCTCCACCCGGAGCAAATGAGAAATGCTGTGATTGAACACCACGCAGATTTCGGTGTTGCTCTAGACGGCGACGCCGACAGGGCGGTTGTCGTGAACGATTTGGGGGAATTGGTGCACGGGGACGCAATCCTCGCGCTTGCCGCAACCGAATTAAAAAAACGCGGAAAACTGGAAAGGGACTGTGCGGTCGTCACAATTATGAGCAATTTTGGCCTGCTCGAATACCTCAAAAAAAATGGGATCAACCCAATTTCGGTGCAGGTGGGGGATAGGTATGTCATTGAAGAAATGCGGCAAAGCGGCTACAACTTCGGCGGCGAACAATCAGGTCACGTCATTTTCTCAAATTACACCACCACCGGCGATGGCATAATAGCCTCGCTGCAACTCGCGCGACTGCTCAAGGCTGAGGGAAAAAAGCTCTCCGAACTAATGGCACAATTCCATTTTTACCCCCAAACCCAAATCAACGTCCCGGTAAAGGAAAAAAAGCCCTTCAATGAAATGCCCGCGGTTTTGGGCGCGGTCAAAAAGGCGGAATCGAGGCTCTTGGAGAAGGGAAGGGTGCTTTTGCGCTACTCCGGCACCGAGAACATCGCAAGGGTGCTGGTTGAAGGAAATGACAAGAAAGAAATAGGCGTATTGGCACAAGATATTGCGGATGAAATCAAAAAGGAACTTGGTTGAAAATGCTTAAATTGCTTGAAGAGGCGGGGCGCCTCGTGGGGAAGGAAAAGCCCTTTGCATTCTGGGAACTTCTCGAAAAATCCGAATCCGCCTCCAAAGAAATAATTCCCGAATCCTTTGGAAAAATAGAGGCCGGTGCGCGAGTAATGGGAAGCCTCTTTTTGGGGGAGGGCTCGCTCGTAAAATCCGGTTCTCGCATCGAGGGCAACGTGTGGGTCGGAAAGAACTGTGTGATTGGCCCGAACGCGTTTTTGCGCGACGGCGCCGTGATTGCCGATAATTGCTTTGTTGGAATTTGCGAAGTAAAGAACTCCATTATCCTTGAGGGCACAAAAATACCCCACTTTTCCTATGTCGGCGACTCGGTTCTCGGACCCAATTGCAACCTGGGGGCTGGAACAAAAATCGCGAATTTGCGCCACGACGGAAAAACAATTATGGTAAAAATAGGCGCAAAAAAAGTGGATTCCAAGAGAAGAAAGCTCGGCGCGCTCCTATTCGACGGAGTGAAAACCGGCGTGAACTCAACAATAAACTGCGGCGCAATCCTCGAAAAAAACGCCAAGGTCCTCCCGGGAGAATTTCGGAAATAATTTTTTTATTGTGGTATTAGAGTTTATTCGGAATTCACGCAACTATTTTCCCGTTCACCGCATCGATAAGAACTGAGCGCTCCTTCGCATCCACGGAGAGCACAATGTGCCACAAGGGCTTGTAAATGGTTTCGGTCCTCTTGACCAAAACACTCGGCCAGAGCCTTTTCAATGACTCCACCGCGTCCTCCTTGGACACCTTTTCGCGCTCCATTATGAGGGATTCTGCCTTCACAAAGGGCAATTGCGCGAGAGAGCCCAAGAGCTCGTGCCTCTCGTTTGGCGGCAAATCCAATTTGTCCTTAATCCAATAAACCGCCTTTCCGCTCTTTTTATCCGTGAGCTTTGAAACAACCCCCTTTTCAATGAGTTTTTGAAGCGTCCTTCTTGCCTTTGCCTCGTCAATTTCACATTGCGCCATTACCTCCTCAATCAAAAGCTCGCGCTTTTGCAGGCACTTAATCACCAACGCATCCTCATCCGATGCATCCCTCATCATCGCAAGTCCCCGTGATTCAATAAAGGACCCGTCCTTGAAATGCATGAATTCCCCGTCGAGGGAATTTATGAAGCACTCGCGTGAAATGAATTCCTTGCCCCTTGTCATGACATCGTACTTCACGCGCCAAATTGGCATGTACTTCAATTGAATGGCCTCAATCCTGTCGGCATTGCCAAGCAATCCGAAGAGCTTTTTCTGCCTAACTTTTTCAACGAGCATCCTTGCCTCCTGCTCGCCAATCCTTCTCGGAAGTGCGCGCAACTCGGGCAACTCAGTCAACGGAACCTGATGCCTAGCCTCTTCTTCTTTACTTTCGGATTTCTCTTCCTCTCCGGTTTCAATTTCCCCTTCCTGCTCTTCTGTTGCCTCTTCCCCTTCTTCGGATTCCTCCTTGGGTTTGCCCTCCTCCTCTTCTTTTTCCTGCGTGAGCTGCTTTACGGCCTCTTCCTGCGTGAATCCTGGCATTGTAATCATGGAATCGGAAACAACCATTCCGCGCTCCTCAAGCTTGCGCAGGACCGCGTTAAAATTAACGCTCGAATTGTACTTGCTGTTCAGTGTTTCAATTGCCATGCGCGCATTTTCCTTGTCAATGACATCGTTCGCGGCGACATCGCGCGCAATCATTTCAACCGCAATTCTCTGAACCTGCGCCTCGTCCATGGACTCCGAGAGTCCCGTGGTTTCGGCATCCCTTCCCTCGTGCTGGCTTTTTCTTGGCCTAATCGCCATCACAAATGCCCTCGAGGTTTCCTCCCTTCTATCCCCCGTAACCGCCACGCCAACTGGGAGGGTTTTGATGAAATTCGGCGCCCTGTATTTTTTGGGGATGATTGTTGGCGTTCTCTTGAAAACCGCCTTTATGTCATCGTCAAAAATGAGCTTGTGCGACATGATGACATCAAGCTGGCTCAACACCTTTGTGTTGATTGCGCTTGGTTGCTGCGTCGCAAACACAAGCGAGAGCCCTGGCCTTCTTCCCTGCTTCACGTACTCAATTAGCCCCGCGGTTGCCGGCGTCACTTCATTTCCGCTTGGAATAAGCGTGTGGGCCTCGTCAATAAAAAGCCATGTTGGGGGAACCTCGAGTTCCAAAAGCTCGTTCATTGTGAGGCTCTTGAACTTGTTTGCCGCCTCCTTTCTCGTGGATATTTTCCTTGCCGCAAGCAGCCTTCTCGCCAAAATTCCAATCACAAGTGCGGTAACATTGTCCTCCAAAAAAGAGGTGTCAAGTACGGTCATTTGCCCTTCGCGCGAGAGCTTTCCAAGGGGCGTGCCTTTCTCATGGAATATTCCCCACGATTTCGCCGCCTCGAACCTTGAGATAATTGCCCTAATGGAATCCTGCTTGTATCCTTTCTCCCGCGAATTTAATTCGGAGTCCTTTTCGAGGCACTCAATCAAATCCTCTATCGAGTAGTTCTTGCCCATTGCCTTGATTTTCTTGTTGGTATCGGTTTGCTTGTATCCTTTCTCCACCTTTTTCAAAACCTTGTCAAGCAAAAGCCCCGACACGCTGAACCTATCCACCCCAAACGTGAGTGCCCAATCCTCTCCCGTGAGCAGCGAGGGCTGGATTGAAAACCCGGCATCGTACGTGCTTTTTGGCACCTCATTTTTCACGCCTTCCGGAATGAAAACCTTCATGTTCGCAAGTCCCTTGGGCTCCATTCCCCACTCGCGCAGCTTCTCGACTTCCTTGTCCTCCTTGTTAGGGAACTTCATTGACCAAAATACGCCGATTGGGTCGACTACAATTATTCCGACATTGCGGTTTTTTTCCGCAAGCTCCTCCGCAATCACTCCAAGCACGTAGGATTTTCCAGAACCGCGCGCTCCGCAAACGAAGACAACGTGCGGGTTCATTGAATCGAGGAAAACATCATAGTTTTCGTATTCCCTCTCCTTTACCCTGCCTACCCTGAGCGCGGCATCGTAACCGTATTTTTTGAAAATATTCGCCTTTCTTCCGATGAACACCGCGCGCCTTTGCTTGTCATCAAGAAACCTGAGCCTCTCGCCCATTGGTATTGCATCGCCGACGACGCTTGCAGCCTTTTCGAGAATCGTTGCGCGTATTTCATCGCGCCCGGGCCTTTTTTCATCCTCCTCTTCTTCATCGTCCTCGAGGCCCTCGTCTTCCTCTTTCTCTTCTTCAGCCCCTGCTTCATGGGCGTCCTTGTCAATGTTATCATCCGCCGGTTCCTCGTCCGGGTTTGTTTGCTCCTCTTCACCGGCGTCTTTTTCTTCTTCATCTTCTTCCGTGGATTCCTCTTCAGGTTCCTCTTTTTTTCCGAACTTTTTTTGCCCGGAATCTTCATCCTCTTCAGGTTCCTCTTCATCTTCCTCCCCGTCATCCTCTTCTTCAAGGTCCTCGTCTTCCTCTGCTACGTCCTCTTCGCTTTTCTCTTTTCCGCCTTCCTCATCTTCCTCTGCTTCTTTTTTGCGGTTTTTTTCCTTGCCCTTTTTCTTTGCCGGCTTTTCCTCCTCTTCTAATTCCTCATCCTCATCTTCTTCATCAGAATCATCTTCTTCGCTTTCTTCCTCGTCTTCGATTAGGCCCTCTTCGTTCTTGTCCACGATTTTTTTGAGTTCCTCCTCGTCCGTCTCCTCTTCATCTGCGCCTTCTTTGTTCTCTTTTTTTGGCGGGGCCCTGGGTTGTTTTGCCTTATTGCTCAAGAATTCGTCAAAAATGTCGGTGTCGCCGTCAACGGTCGTGCGTTCGACCCTCTCATCCTCGGAAAAAGGCCTTTCTTTTTCGGATTCGCCCTCCTTAACTGGGGTTTCTGCATCTTTTGCGGGTCTTTTTTTAGCCATTTAAAACCAGAATTAATAACACATTCAAGGAATATATACGTTAGCGTTGCGGGATTACGTTTTCAAAATCTTACCTTTTTTTCCAGGATTTTGCCGATTAAAACCGCCAAGAAATAAAGGTAGATTAATTATGCTACTTATAGGGCAACCAAAATTTTTGACGCTTTGCGGTTCACTCGAATAAAACAAGCGCGCCGATCACAATCACGCCCGCAATGAACGCCACAAGGTCGATTATGGATTTTAAGGAATCATCCTGCTTATGCAATTCAGGTATGAGATCGGACCCAGCAATGTAAATGAACAGCCCCGCGGCAAAGGGCGCGGCAAAAGTCTCTATTGCGCCCGTATAAGACCCCAAAAAGAGTGCGGTCAATACCCCTAACACGCTTGTGAGCGCGCTCCCAAAATTGTAGAGAAGCGCCCTGCCCCTCGAAAACCCGGCGTGGAGAAGGACGCCAAAATCCCCAATTTCTTGGGGTATCTCGTGGAATGCGACAGCAAGGGTTGTTGCGATTCCAACAGGAATGCTGATAAGATAACTCGCGCCTATGATGAGGCCGTCCAGGAAATTGTGCACAGCATCTCCCAAAAGATTCATTGTCGCAAGCGGATGGGGGTGATGAGCGCTCGTGGGCTGGTGGCAGTGCCTCCAGCGAATGAACTTCTCAACTATAAAAGAAAATATTATTGC
>JANLHD010000052.1 GCA_024653865.1 archaeon
CGCCGATTCCACACATTGCAAGCCCCAAGAATTAAACTCTAATTGCAATAAAAAACCCTCGCGGCCAAACCCCATGCTTTTTGGTTCAAAACCCGCATAATCGAAAATGAAACGCTTTTTTATTTGTTTTTCACTTAATTTCAGCTAATGGTTGAATCAATTAAAGAGCTTGAGAAAATCTGCCTCCCGGACAGGAGCGTGCGCGGCAGAATTGGCGAGCACTGGATAACCGCAAAATTCCAGCGCAAAATTTCTATTAGGCTGACCTGGATGCTGCTCCATACGCCAATCACCGCGAACCAGGCGAGCCTGCTTGGTTTTACTGTCGGCATCCTTGGGGCGTTTCTCGTTTCGTCCGGGAATTATTACCTAACGCTGCTTGCAGTGTTCATGCTATATCTTTCAGAGTGGCTTGATTCGAGCGACGGCGAAATAGCAAGGTATCGGAAAACAGCCGGCCCCAAAGGGGAAATGCTAGAGGGCATTTTCAGCCCGTCAATAATCCACGCGGCGTTTTTTGCCGCAATCGCATACTCCGCATTTCTTGCAACCTCCGACCCGCTGGTTTTTGTGACCTCCTCAATTGGAATAATTTTCCTGGTGAAGTTTGACCACGCCAAAGAACTGGCAAAAGAATACACCACCAAGCAATTCCACACATCCCCTGCGGACACCATAAAAAAGGCCACCCAAAGCCCCTTTGCCATCGCAAAGTTTTTGGGGGAATCAAAGCACCTGCGCAACTTCCTGATTTTCGCCGCCGCAGTTGCCGGGGCATTCTATTGGGTCATACTAATTTACCCGTTCGCCATTGCCTTGTCATATCTGGTGCACTCTTTCCAGTTCCTGTCTTCCATTGGCAAAAAAAACTAGTTTTGCGGCGCGTGTGGCGCGGCATTTTTCACGCTTCCCCAAAAATAACCGGAAAATAATGCCAGTATTCCCCACGAAACTATGGTGGATGCGAGCGCAACCGCGGCGCTTTCCGGCGCGGGAAAACCCATCCTCACGCTGAGAAGCACGAACACGCTTTCCTTCACCCCAAGGCCGCTGAACGTGAAGGGCGCAAGCGAAGCAATTGCCCCGGCGGCCACCAGCAGCGTGGCCTGCGTAATTCCCGCATCAACCCCGATTGCAAAAAAAAACAGCACGAGTATTACCCCCTGCAAGAAAAACCTTGCAATGGTGAAAAAACAATTCCACAAAATGCCCGCCGGCTTTTCAAGAAGCGCCGGAAATGCCTTTGAGTAACCCTCGAAAAAAACACTGTGCCCGCCAAGAATGTTTTTTATCAGGCCCCTGCCGGCTTGGGTGTAAAAAAGCAAAAAAGCGCCAACCAAAATCACAATCACGGCGGCAATTGTGAACAATAATTCCTGGTCAGTAAGTATTGCCGGAAGAACAAGCATCGCCACCGCAAACGCAAGAATCACGGTAATGGCCTTGTCGGCAATGAAAATCGCCGCGCTTTGCCCCGGCGCCACCTTGTCCTTGAGAAACACCCCCAGCGAGAGCCCCCCGACTTTTCCGGGCACAATATAACCCATTACCCAGCTTGACAAAAAAGCGGGAAGGAATTCGAGGAACCCTATGTTGGAGAAAACCCGGTAAAGCGCCCACAATGCCGCCCCGTTCAGAAGCGCAACAATTACCGCCATAACTCCCGCGGCCAGGAAAGTTCCGGCCCCCATTTGGATAAAGCTTTGGGCAATGTTCTCGATTCCGGTGAAAGCCAGGAGCCAGGCAATGAATGCTCCCGCCACCAAAATCTTGGCCAATGTGTTCCAAGCGCGCCTCATTGTTTCATCAACCCTTGAATTATTTTCTCCGCCACGAAACTGTAAATTGTTTTCGGTTTTTGCTGAAGGCTTTTCAAATGCAATCAATTCAATCAAACTGAAAAAATCCTTAAATATTGGATTGGTGCCTTTCGAAGCTGGCATTGTACCAAGCCATTAAAAAGGCAAAACCAACACTAATGCATATTTGGCCATGCGGGGGCCTGCGGGAAATGCCAAGCGCTTACACAAGAGGATTTGTCAGAAACTCTTTTTTTTCATATATGGCCAAATTTGCCACCCTTGCATTTGGCTTCCTCTATGTTTATGTGGTTGCAAATTTCCTCGGGCCGGAAAATTACGGCGTGCTTTCTTTCGCAATGGATTTTTTGGGCAACTTGGCAATTTTGCTTGGCCTTACCGTACTTCCTGAAACATTGAGCGTTTTTGCCGCAAAAGGCCATTCGCGCGAGCTTTCAACAAAATTAATGCAGCTCACAGCAATTCTCGGATTCGCATTTGCCTTGGCAGTAATCGCCTTTCCTAGCGCCGTTGTTTCAATGATGAACCTTGGCACACCCGAACTCATTCAACTTGTCGCCGTCGTTGTTGCCCTGAACCTGGTTTCAACAGGCTTCACAAGCTTTCTCATAGGCGAACAAAAATTCGGCAAGGTTTTCAAGCTAGGCCTTTTGGAAAATGCTGTCAACTTCACAATAGACTAATAACTAATTTTTTTCCTAAACGGCGGAATATTGGAAGTTGTTTTTGCAAAAATAATTTCATTGGTTATTGCAACGGGGCTTGGATTTCTGTATTACCGCAAATCGGATTTCTCCGAGCTGCCTGCAGACTGGGCGGCGGTAAAAAAATACGCCGGGCTTAGCGCCCTTTTGAATTTTGTGATGAGGGCGTCCTCTCAGGCCGTACTTTTTTTCATTAGTATCCTAATCGACCCGCTAAAGCTCGGCTTCTATTACCTGATGCTAAAACTCAGCGCCTATCTCATAGAGCTTCCTGTTTCATCAATAACCACCGTGCTTTTGCCGACGCTGAGCCGTGAAGAGGCAAGCAAGGGCCCCAGGCTTTATTTGACTGTTTCACTCGGGATGAAGGCGACGCTTATTTTGTCGGCGGCATTTTCTGTTATTCTTGTCGCATTCGGCGGGTTGTTTGTCAATGTTTTCTTTCCGGCCTATGAGCCATCAACTTCAGTTTTGCTGCTTTTTGCACTGTTTTTTTCACTGAGTTTTTTGGGTTCGCTTACGTCATTTTATCGCGCAATCAACCGCAATGATGTTCTTGTTTGGGCGAGCTTTTGTTTCCTGCTGACGACAGTAACTCTGGGGTATTTCCTTATAGCGGCTTTCGGGGTTGAGGGAATAGTATTGACCATGTTGTTCGGAAAGCTGGCCCAGGCGGCCTACTTTGCATATGATATTAGGAAAAATGCCTATCCAATAAGTTTTTTTCCAACCAAAAATGACTTGGCTTTTTTTATCAAAACATTAAAAAGCATAATCGCGCCATATTTTTTTAAGAGACCGCCAAAAAAAGATTAATGGGCGTATAAAAATGAGATTTTCACGCATATTGCTGGTAACCCCCGCATACAAGGGAAGCCCCTATTCGAAAGGCGACCTTCCGGAGTCGGGCGTTGGCTACATCGCCCAGTTCCTAAGCGAACACGGTTTCGAATATGATATAATGGACCTGGCACTTGGGCATTCTTTCGAAGAGCTTCTGGACAAAATCTGGCAATTCAACCCCGACCTAATTGGCTTTAGCTTCAAATCATTCACGTTTAAAGACACATATGACTTGATTGCGCGGGTAAAAGAAAACTTTCCCAACATAAAAATAGTGATCGGGGG
>JANLHD010000063.1 GCA_024653865.1 archaeon
CTCCTCGAAGAAGGTTTTTAGGTCGCCTCCAAAAAAGGAATTCGCGTCCTCGAAGTAAACCACGAACATTTTTTGTGGCTCTTGCATTGAAAGGGCAGCGTTGAAATCCCCTTCGAGCGAGGATTTTATTTGCCCGAGCGCGGCCTGTTTTTCTATTGATTCTTCAAGGAAAATTGAAAAGTCGTTTGAAAGCGAGGATATCACAAAAGTGCTTGTGACCGGGTATTGCGCGGGCTGCGAGGTTAGGTTTTGGTTCTCTATTGCCTGCACGTTCACCAAGGTGTTGCCCTGGAAGGTCGAGTAAATTGACACGAGCACTTCATCATCCGCGAATGTCCCCGAGTCAACTACAGCCGGTGCCTGCCTGCGTGGGAAGGAGTATTCTTTTGTGAGCCCGAGCTCGGGATTTGTGAAGGTGATTTTTTCGGGTACCGCGACAAGTGCCTGGGGGAAAATCTGGACATTTGAGAGCAAATTCAAATCATTTGCCTGCGCAATTACCCCTGAAATGTTTTTGGTAGAGGAGAGCCGAATTTCTGCCCTATAATTCTCCGTTCTGCCTTCTGCAGGGGTAATGAATTGTCCGTTTGCAAGGGTTGAAATGCCTTCAAGGCCAAGGAGTGCGGAATCTACCGGCGGGGTTTCGAATGAGCTTGTGGATGCAACCAAAATTGCGGTCGGAAAGAGCTCTATTACCTTTGCCTCGACGTTTTGTGCCAAATAATCAACTGTTGTGGGGGGAGTTGGGTTTTGGTTGGTTGGCGGGGGCGATTGGTTGGAGTTGTCCTGGCCGGAGAGGCCCACAATTCCAAGAATAGAGCCGACCATTATTATGACTATGAATAGGCTCCACACCTGCTGCTTTGAAAAACCCATTTTGGCACCACAACTAACTTTATAATCCTTATGAAAGCTAAATAAACAAGAATTAAGGCAGTAAAAGCCTTATAAAACAACTTTTTTGGAGAGTAATTTTGTGAAAGAAAAGTCGCTTGTGCTCATCGAGTTCACGGGAAAGGAGCTCGAATCCGGAAGAATCTTCGACACCACAAATGTGGATGCCGCAAAAAAAGCCGGGCTCTTCCGGGAGAACGCAATTTTTGGCCAAGTGCCCGTGGTTGTTGGAAACGCAGATGTGCTCAAGGGAATGGATGATGCCCTGCGGGAACTGAAGGAAGGGGAGATGCGAAAAATTATTCTTGAGCCCGAAAAGGCGTTCGGGAACCGCAGAAAGGAACTCGTGGTCGTGATTCCGATTGCGGAGTTCAAGAAAAGAAAAATAAGCCCGGTGCCGGGGCTCATAGTGGATTTGAACGGCGGCTACGGAAGGGTGCAAACGGTTTCTGGCGGAAGGGTTCGGGTCGACATGAACTCGGATCTTGCGGGAAAAACCATTGAATTCGAATTGAAAATTGTGCGCGAAGTGAAAGAGCCCAAGGAAAAGGCGCAGGTTCTTACCCAAAAATATTTCCCCTTGAAAAACCAAAAAGTGGAAACCGAACTTGTGAAAGACACTTTGAAAGTGAAAATACCCAAGGAAATTGCCGCGGCGGTCTCGCAATTTGTCCCGCAGTACATCAAGCTCATAAAAGAACTTATTCCCGAAATCAAGAAGGTTGAGGTCGAGGACTCACATGCAAGCGCAAAAGGCCAAAAAATCCCCGAAGGCGCGCACGTGCACGCCGACGGAACAGTGCACTTTGGCGAGCATTAACCCTTCCACCTGATCAAAAACAATATGCTTAAATTCTGTAATTTACAGAATTGTTGCATGGCGCGGATTTATGCCAAAACATTGTCTGCAGAGGCGATTGTCGAAATAAACAAAAAATTTGACAAAGGCATAATCAGAAGTGATGAACTAGAACACATTGTCTACAAGGTTGCAAACACAAGGGGCATTGACAGGAAGGCGGCGACCCTTCTCATGGATATCGCAAGAAGGCACGTTTTTGCCGATGGAAACAAAAGAACAGCATTCGAAGCAATGGCCGCATTTTTGAAGGTGAACGGAAAGGAGCTTGAAGTGGGGGAAACATCAAGATTCAACGTTGTGGTCTGGTCGGTAAAGCCGAAAACGACAATGGAAGAGATAGTGACGTGGATTGCAAACCACACAAGGAGGGGCAAAAAATGAAAACAATCAAAGTAAAGGGAAAAAGAGAGCCAATCACAATGGCCGAGTGGAAAGACATAAAAAAAATTGTCGAAGAAGACCTAATCAAATACCAAGACTTTTACAGGCAACTTGCGGAGCTATAAAAACACGCAAACGGAAGCGTGCACTTTGGCGACCACTCCCACGAAGAGAACGAAGGGCATGACCACGGCAACGAAGGGCACAAGCACTGAAATGTGGCAAAATACCGATTAGCAAGGGCAAAACCAAACCCACAACTAACCTTTTTAAAGGTTTGGGGCTAGTAATTTGACTAGGCTCAACAAGGCTATTTTTTGGGTTTTATTATGACTACGGTTCAGGACATCAAGACAGGCACTACCACAGTGGGGCTCATTTACGACAAGGGCGTTGTGCTGGCAGCGGACATGCGCGCTAGCATGGGCCACATTGCATACGACGAGGAATCCGAAAAAATTTATGACATAAACGGCGTTGTGGGGGTCACAAACGCCGGAAACGTGGGCGATAGCCTCACAATCATTAGGTTTCTAAAGAGCCACGCAAAAGTGTACGAACTCGAAAGGAACCAAAAAATGACGGCAAGGGCGGCAACAACTTACATTTCGAACATTTTGAACGGAAACAGATATTACCCATACATTGTCCAGCTAATACTCGGGGGATTTAACGGAAAGCCCGAGCTCTTTGACCTAACTCCCTACGGAGGGGTTTTGGAGCGCGACAAGTACGCGGTTTCGGGAAGCGGGACCGAACAGGCACTAAACACACTTGACCTTGGTTACAAGAAAGGAATGGCGGAAAAAGAGGCCATTGCCCTTGGAATCTCGGCGATAGAATCAGGAAAGAGGCGCGATTTGTATTCAGGCGGAATGGGCGTAACCGTGTTTGTGATAGACAAGCAAGGAGTTCGCAAGATTCCCAAAGAACAGGTTGAAAAAATAGCAAAAGACGCAGGCATAAAAATCAAGAGCTAAAGTAACAGGTTTTTTTGCCAAAAAAATTGCAGGAACCTCAAACCTGCAAATGCCCACAGAAAAAGTTTTTTTTAGCCACCTTTATTTTAAAAAAAATTTGAAAAAATCGAAAAATAGTGAAACACGAATGGATTATTTGAAAGAAGTCAAGGAAACAATCGGCAATATCGTGCCGCGCGAAGCACAGGTTAGCTCCGTGGAATTGGAAGGCCCGGAAATCGCGATTTACACGAAAAACCCGAGGATTTTCCACGAGAACGAGGAATTCGTGAGAAACATAGCCTACCAGCTCAAAAAGAAGGTCAATATCCGCTCGGACAAGAGCCTTCTTTTGGACCCCAAAGAGGCCGAGGCAAAAATACGCGCGATTGTTCCGCAGGACGCACAAATCAGCGACATCCAATTCAGCGAGCCTTTCAGTGAAGTTGTGATTGAATGCATAAAGCCCGGGCTTGTGATTGGAAAGGGCGGAATGACGAGCAAGGAAATCATAATCAACACGGGATGGACCCCGAAAATTTACCGCGCGCCAACTTCGCCGAGCGAAATACTAAGGGGTATTAGGCACCATTTGAACAAGTACGCATCCGAGCGCAAAAAAATATTGCAGGACACGGCAAAAAAAATTTATTCCGAAAAGGCGCAGGAGAGCTGGATTCGCCTGACCGCACTTGGCGGATTTAGGCAGGTTGGAAGAAGCTGCATGATGGTTGAGACCCGCAGGACCAAAATACTCATGGATTGCGGAATCAACGTCGCGGCGCAAACCCCCGAGGACTCTTTTCCCTACCTTGATGCTATTAGGTTTCCCATAAACGAACTTGATGCCGTGGTTTTGAGCCACGCGCACATGGACCACTCAGGATTCATTCCCTACCTTTTCAAATTGGGGTACAGGGGCCCAGTGTACTGCACAGAGCCAACGCGCGACCTTGCGGCACTACTTCTTTTCGACTACATTGATATTTTGGCAAAAGAGAACAAGGAAGCGCCCTACTCCGAGAGGGACGTCAAGGAAATGCTAAAGTACTGCATTACAAGGGATTACCGCGAAGTGACGGACATTGCAGCCGACATGAGGCTAACGTTCCACAACGCTTCGCACATTTTGGGAAGCGCTTCGGTGCATTTGCACATAGGAGAGGGCGCACACAACCTCGTGTACAGCGCGGACATAAAGTACGGTTTTACAAGATTGTTCAACAACGTGGACATCAATTACCCAAGGCTCGAGACACTAATAGTGGAGTCTACCTACGGGCACATGAATGACATCCAAACTCCGCGCGAGGAAAGCGAGGCAATGTTCCTAAAGATTGTGCAGGAAACCGTGAAAAACGGCGGGTGCATTTTGATTCCAAGCTTTGCGGTTGGAAGGGCGCAGGAAATGCAGCTTGTAATAGAAAATTTTTACAGAAAAGGCTTGATTGACCCTGACACAAAAGTGTACATTGACGGAATGACCAAAGAGAGTTCCGCAATTCACACCGCGTACCCGGAATATTTGAGAAACGCCGTGCAAAAGCGGGTTTTGCAGAATGATTCCCCCTTCACATCGGACGTGTTCCAGGTGGCAAAACCCGAAGACAGGGATTCGATTGTTGCGAACGGAAAGGCAATTGTCCTTGCCTCGAGCGGAATGCTAACCGGCGGCGCGAGCGTGCAGTACTTTTATCGGATGGCGGAAAACCCAATCAACACAATGGTGTTTGTTGGTTACCAGGGCGAAGGCTCCTTGGGAAGAAAGGTGCAGTCCGGATTAAAGAGCATTCCAATGACAATGGAGGACGGCAGGACTAGAAAGCTAAACATAAATATGCGCCTCGAAACCCTTGATGGGTTCTCTGGGCACAGCGACCGCAAGCAATTGATGGCATATGTTAGAAACCTAAAGCCAAAGCCCAAGAGGATTTTAACCGACCACGGAGAGGCATCGAAGACAATTGAACTCGCAAAATTCTTTTCCTCAAAATTTGGCATTAGCTCACAGAGCATAAGAAACCTTGATTCGGTAAGGCTTAGGTAATTAGGCGGATTTTTTGTTCTCTTTTTTCAATAAAGAACTAATTTTGGCGTCCAAGGATTTGGCTCTTATA
>JANLHD010000062.1 GCA_024653865.1 archaeon
CCCCATAGCAAAAGGCGGGGCCGCGGCAATACCCGGGCCATTTGGAAGCGGAAAAACGGTTACACAGCAATCGCTCGCAAAATACTCGGATGCACAGGTCATAGTGTACATCGGATGCGGGGAGCGCGGGAACGAAATGACGGAAGTTCTCAAGGAATTTCCCGAACTCATAGACCCGAAAACAGGAAAGCCATTGATGCAAAGAACCGTGCTCATTGCAAACACTTCGAACATGCCGGTTGCGGCAAGGGAAGCCTCGGTGTACACGGGAATAACAATTGCGGAATATTACCGCGACATGGGCTATGACGTATCGCTAATGGCCGACTCCACCTCAAGGTGGGCGGAGGCAATGAGGGAAATCTCCGGAAGAATAGAGGAAATGCCAGGAGAAGAAGGATACCCGGCGTACCTTGCGAAAAGGCTCGCGGAATTCTACGAAAGGGCCGGAAGGGTAATCTGCCTTGGGGCGGGGGACAGGAGGGGCTCTGTGTCGGTAATAGGCGCGGTGTCGCCTCCCGGAGGGGACATCTCGGAACCTGTATCGCAAAACACTTTGAGGGTAACAAAAGTGTTCTGGGCACTCGACGCCAAATTGGCGCAAAGAAGGCACTTTCCCGCCATCAATTGGCTCAAGAGCTACTCGCTCTACACAAACACACTCGACGGAACATACGCGAACACCGTTGCCTCGGATTGGGCGGACAACAGGGCAAAGGCAATGGCGCTGCTCCAAAAAGAGGCCGAACTCCAGGAAATCGTCCAATTGGTCGGCCCCGATGCATTGCCTGAAAAAGAACAGGCGGTTTTGGACGCCACAAGAATGATTAGGGAAGACTTTTTGCAGCAATCCGCGTACTCCGATGTGGATGCCACGGCTTCGCTTAGGAAACAATACAAAATGCTCCTCGCGATACTTAGGTTCTACGACAAGGCACAGGACGCAATAGAGCTCGGAGTGCAGCTCAAGGCGATAACCGCACTGAAAGTGCGCGATGACATCGCAAGGATGAAGGAAATCACCGAAAAGGACATGGAGAAAAAAATCGATTCAATAATAGGTGATATCAACACGGAATTTGAAAAGCTTGTAAAATCGGCAGGTGAGCGCAAATGAACTTGAAAGAATACCAGACAGTAACGAACATTGAAGGCCCGCTAGTTTTCGTGGACAAAGTCGAAAATATCGGATACAACGAAATCGTCGAAGTAAAACTGCCGAGCGGAGAAATAAGAAAAGGGCAAGTGCTTGAAACATCAAAAGGAAGGGCGGTAATCCAGCTCTTCGGTTCGACCACGGGCCTTGGAATAGAAAAAACCAAGGTAAAGTTTTTGGGGGAAACAATGAAACTCGCGGTATCCGAGGAACTGCTCGGACGCGTATTCAACGGGTTGGGCGACCCGCGCGACAAAGGCCCCGCAATAATGGGCGAAAAAAAGGTCGACATCGCAGGCGCCGCAATCAACCCCATTGCGCGCGAAAAGCCAAGCGATTTCATACAAACAGGAATCAGCACAATCGACGGCCTCAACACCCTTGTGAGGGGGCAAAAATTGCCGATATTTTCCGGCTCGGGATTGCCCCACAATGAATTGGCGGTGCAGATTGCGCGCCAGGCAAAAGTGAGGATGAAAGGCGAAAACTTTTCTGTTGTGTTCGCGGCTGTTGGAATCACGCACGAAGAGGCAAACTTTTTCATGAAGGACTTTGAAAGGACCGGCGCGCTCGAAAGAAGCGTGCTCTTCCTGAACCTCGCGGATGACCCGAGCGTGGAGAGGCTAATCACCCCAAGAATGGCGCTCACAACCGCGGAATACCTCGCGTTCGAAAAAGGCATGCACGTGCTCGTCATTATAACGGACATGACGAACTATTGTGAGGCATTGCGCGAAATCGCGGGGGCAAGAAAGGAAGTTCCCGGAAGGCGCGGTTACCCCGGATACATGTACACAGACCTCGCCTCGATTTACGAAAGGGCGGGAGTGATAAAGGGGAAAAAGGGCTCGGTTACACAACTCTCAATCCTCTCAATGCCATCGGATGACATTACCCACCCAATACCGGACCTAACGGGGTACATCACCGAAGGCCAAATTGTTGTCGGAAGGGACCTTCATAGGAAAGGAATCTTTCCGCCAATAGATGTGCTTCCGTGCCTCTCAAGGCTAATGAACCTCGGAATTGGCGAAGGCAAAACACGCGAGGACCACAGGGGGGTCGCGGACCAATTGTACGCGGCATACGCGACAGGAAGGGACCTTAGGAGCCTGAGCGCGGTTGTTGGGGAGGAAGCACTCACCGAAATTGACAGGAAATACCTCAAGTTCGCGGATGCATTCGAAGGCAAATTCATCAGGCAGGGAAAAAGCGAGGACAGAACCATTGAACAAACCCTTGACCTCGGATGGGAACTGTTCGCAATGCTCCCGGAAAAAGAATTGAAGAGGGTGAAAATAGCGCACCTGGAGAAATACGGAAAAAAATTCAGGAAAGATTAATGCAAAAGGAATAATTGGGGGAACCCATGTTCCCCAAGCAAACCGCAATCAAGAGTGATGCAAATGGCTGAAGAAGTTAAAACCACAAGGCTCGAACTCATCGAGACACGGAACAAAATAAGGCTCGCGGAGAACGGCCACAAACTCCTGAAACAAAAAAGGGACGTGCTCGTGCTCGAATTCTTCAAAATCCTAAAGGAGGCAAAGGATTTGCGCTCCGAGCTAAACTCACGCATGTCGGATGCATACTTTGCCCTTGGAATGGCACAGGCATACCACGGATTCCTGGAAGTTGAGAACATTTCACTTGGAATCAAAAAGGCATCCAATGTGCAGGTGGAATCCAAAAACATTATGGGCGTTCACATCCCGAGCATAAAAGGCGAATACGTGTCAAAAGGCGCCTCCGAAAGGGGGTACAGCATACAGGGAACCTCCGCAAAAATAGACGAAGCCGCAACCGCATTCGAAAAAAGCCTGGAAATAATAATTAAACTCGCCGAAACCGAGAACGCGCTAAAAAAACTAATCAAGGAAATAGAAAAAACCAAGAGAAGGGTAAACGCGCTCGACTACATCATGATTCCGAACCTAAAAAACAGCGCGAAATACATTGTAATGCGCCTCGAAGAAATGGAGAGGGAACAATTCATCTCCCTAAAAACCATCAAGGCAAAGCTAGAACAAGGGGAATGAATACAGAATTTTTTATCGCATTTTAAAAGCGCTATTTACCGCGGTCCTGCATCCTTGTTCCCAAACCGCCAAGGCGAATTCTTGGCGTACTGCAGGAAGTGAATGCCATTTTCCTTATGCCCTCGTTTCTTTGCTATGAGCTTCGCCCAATTCCAATACCCCTTTGGAGCAACGGACACATTTAAATATGAAAAAAGGGTATTAGAATCAAATGCCATTGAATGAGGATGATGCCTACTGGCTAAGAAGGAGCATTAGAGAAAAAAATATATCGAAAGTGCCAAAACGCATAGAGAAGATGACAATTGTATACTGGTTAATTTTTGCAGAAATAGTTTTGTTCTTGACGAGCATGACCAACATTATACTTGTATCCCTTGCGGGCGAAATTTTGGTTGTT
>JANLHD010000070.1 GCA_024653865.1 archaeon
ATCTATTTGGCGGAGCATTTTTCCGAGCGACACAATTCTTTTTCTCGCGTCGAGTTCACGGTCAAAAAAAAGCCGAAAAATTACGCCCGGGTCTATGACCACGCGCTTTGCGCCTATCGCCTTCACGTTGTCCTCTATTGCCGCCTTTAATCTCTCAAAATCGTAGAGTTCAACCGTCACGATTTTTAGTTTTCCCTGGTTGACGAGTTTTTTGAAGTCCCAGCCGAATTCCATTGCGCCCTCGTATATTGCTTCCTCGCTTTCTTCGAGCGCGACGTAGATTGCGTTCTCGTTGAATTTGGTGATTCCGGTGAAAAGGAATTGCCAGCACAGAAGTGTTTTGCCGGAGCCCGGGTCGCCGCTTAGCACAACCAAGTTGCCCGCGGGTATTCCGCCGTCCATCATTTCGTCAAGGCCGGGCACGCCTGATTTTACCCTCTCTATTTTGTAGGATTTTCCCGCCCTTGATTTTTCCTCTTTTTCCTCTTTTTCCTCTTTGGGGGGCTTTTGTGCCTTGGTTGATTCCGCCATCAAAATCACAATTGCAATGATTAGGCGAGAATTGCCTTATAATTATTGCCCAAAGCCCGCGCAGGGCGAATTTGGCACCTAAACAATTTTATATGCAATAAAGAGTAATCTTTCGTATGCCTGAAAACGAAGGCCGGCTTGTTGATGCCACAAGAAGGCTCCTGAAAACCGGGACCAGCGATGAGGAGGCCATGAAAAGCATGACCGATATCGGGGTTCCCGAGCAACAGGCGCGAACCATTGTGGATAAGGCAAAGATGGCCAATCCCTTGATTCCGGACAGTGCGCTTGCGGAGGAACCGGTTTCTAGCCAAAGCCTTGCCAAAAAAAAGCCGCATTCCGGCGCCTTGGATTCGAAAAAAAAAGGTTTGTTGGGTTCGGCAAAATCGATTTTTGGTTTGGCTGCGCCGGCAAAGCCCATGGCGGAAAAGAGGCGCGAGGGTTCGATTCAGGGGGATTTTTGGGAGTCGAGCGAGGGCTCGTTTTTTTCCTCACAGGGAGCACCTGCGAACAGTCCGCAGGCGGGCGCAACGGGTTTTGGGGATGAAAAGGTTTCGCTTGATTTGGGGCTAGGCTCCGCGCAGGCGGATGCGCGCGCGGCGAAAAAGGCGGGGCATTATGAGTACAAGAAGGTCGAGTTCCGTGAGACCGTCCCGACGCTTGTGAGCGATTTTGACAGGTTAATAGACCGCGGGGGCCTAAAGCGCGGGGACACAATACTCATTTCCGGGGGCGCCGGAACCGGGAAGACGACGTTTGGGATGCAATTTATTTATGCGGGGGCGAAATTGAGGAAGGAGAAGGGGGTTTATCTAACTCTTGAGGAGACCGCGGACAAGATTAAGGAGAACATGATGGAGAATTTCGGGTGGGATTTGGAGGCGCTTGAAAAGGAGGGGCTTATTGCAATAATTAAAATTGACCCGCTGACAATCGCAAGGGCTGTCGAGGCAACGCTCACAAAGGAGCGCGGGGGGCTATACATTGAGTTCGAGCAATTCGATTTGCCTTTCCAGTTCGATTTGCCCTTCAAGCCCGACCGCGTGGTTGTGGACTCGCTCTCGGCGCTTTCCATTGCGTTTGTTGACAATCACCAAGGTTATAGGCAGTATTTGCGGCATCTCTTTGAAACATTGGAAAAGTATGGTTCGGTGAACCTGGTTTTCGGGGAGACCGAGCAGAGCCCGAACATTTACTCGCGCCTGGGGATCGAGGAATTTTTGGCGGATGCCGTGGTCGTGTTTTACAACATCAAGGTGCACAATACGCGCGAG
>JANLHD010000065.1 GCA_024653865.1 archaeon
ATTTGTTTTGGGGTACAATAAAAAAAGGAGGGAAATGAGGCTTCGCGACCAGTTCGAAAACCAAAAATAAATATTCTGCCCCTGCCTTGAATCATTTTCCCTCGAATGCCTCGTTTATTTTTTTTATATTCCCGGTGCTTATTTTTCCATTTTTACGAGCGGCTTGAACCCCGCGTAGAGGACTTTTTTCATGTCGAAAGGCATGTCCTTCATGTCAAAGTCCTTCATTGTTTCGTTCATTTCTTTCATTACTTTTTTGTTCACGGAGTCCCTGTGTGCTTTGGATTTGAACATTATCCACGAGAACATGATTGTTTCCGTGGGCTTTAGGCTGAACTTCTTTGCAAAAACATTCACTTTGTTCTTCGGCTCTGCGGGATTTGCAACAACATTCATGTCGTCTCCTACGCACTCCAAGTACTGCAGGGCGCCGTGCTTTAGCCATGTTTTGCCCCCCATTTTTGCCATTTTTTCATATGCCTTCAGGTTCTTTTTTGGAATTGGTATAACGAATCCATCCACGTATGCCATTTTTTTCCCTCCGTTT
The DNA here is from genome assembly GCA_024653865.1 of archaeon. GTDB lineage: Archaea > Iainarchaeota > Iainarchaeia > Iainarchaeales > Iainarchaeaceae > UBA493. The sequence continues at coordinate 548 of JANLHD010000065.1, forward strand.
TTAGGTTTATTATCTGTGCCTTTTTTGCATAAAAGGGGCTACTGGCTGTTAATTTTCTGCCAATAATTTTTCCATCTTATTGAGGCTTGAATTTCAGTCATTTTTCATTCCGCTCCTGGGCATTGCCTATTCCTTGTTTTTTTTGCTATTGGATATATTACGGCGAGTTTTGTCTTGGCACCTTTTATACTCCCGGATTTTCTCGTAAATGGTGGACTTTTTAATCGCTTGGGGCTGGTTGGTTACTTATGACGGCAATTATTGGGGTGCTTGCATTGCAGGGGGACTTCGCCGAGCACGTTTTTCTGCTAAAAAAAATGGGTGTGCGTGCACTCGAGGTGCGCTCGAAAAAAGGGCTCGCGCAATGCCGTGCGCTAATAATTCCCGGAGGGGAGAGCACGACAATGGCTAATCTTCTCGAGTCAACGGGCCTTGGCGCGGAAATAAAGAAGATGGCAAAAAAAGGGATGCCGATTTATGGCACGTGCGCGGGGGCGATTTTGCTTGCAAAAAAGGTCGTCGGGGAAAAAAGGTTCAGGCCGCTTGGCATTATCGATATTGAGGTAAGGAGAAACGCGTATGGCCGTCAATTGGATTCATTCGAAGCCGAACTCGAGGTTTTGAATGCGGGAAAAATGGTTGCGGTGTTCATTCGCGCGCCCGTAATTTCTCGCACCGGAAAGGGCGTTGAGGTTCTCGCTTCTCTGGAGAAAAAACCCGTGCTCGTCAAAAAAGGCAATATACTTGCGGGAACTTTCCACCCTGAAACCGAGGGGAACACAAAAATCCACGAACTATTTATTTCCCTTATTCAATAAATTCCGTTCGAAATTCTCTGGAACTTCATTCCGGAAAGGCACATTTCCGGGGTTATTACGATTTCATCCTGACCCCAGGATTGAACCGCCCTGCGTTCCCTGCCAATTGCCTTGATGTTTTCCAAAAACTCGTCGAAATTCCCGAGCACCCGTAGGGTATTGGGCGCGAGGGCCCCGGCGATTTCTCCGTTTTTGATTACGAATGAATCGCCGCGCACGGTCGAGGTGAAGTCGGGGCTCGAATAACCGTTTATGGGGTAGGTGTACCAGAGCCTTCCTATGTACAAGCCATTCTTGGTTTCCTTCAGGAGCTCTGTTTCTGAATAATCCCCCGGAGTAACCTCGATGTTTGTCCCGTGGACCCCGACTTCGGAGTAATATTTTCTCTCGCCGCTTCCGCGGAACCCGTTCCTTGCGACAAACCCATTCCATTCCTCCTTTTTTTCCCTGTAATAGTGGTTTGTGATGTAGTTTTTGAGCACGCCGTTTTCTATGAGTGTTGTCCTTCCGGCCGGCAGTCCTTCGTCGGTAAAAATTTTTGAGCCGGAAAAACCCTCTAGGTTCGCATTGTCGTGGACAGTGAGAAGTTCAGAGCCAACTTTTTTTCCCATCCTTGCGATGAAAGGGCTCGCGTTGAAATCAATGGATGGAAGCGCCAAATCCAGCCCGCTGTAAAAGAGTTCGCCCACGGCATTCGGGCTTAGGATGACCTTGAAGTCACCTCCGTCCACCTTGATTGTTTTTGCGGACCGAAGAGCCTTTTGTGCGGCCTCTTTTCCCGCGCTTTCGCAGTCAAGTGCCAAGAGGTGGGTGGCGGAATTTCCTCCCACTCCAGAGGAGTTTTTGTCCTCGAGCGTTGAGGTGAGTGTTGCCGCGGCAAAAGTGTTTTCTTCCGAGGCATCGATGCCTTGCGTGCTCTTGACCGCGAATGAGGAGTAACCAACATCAAGTTCTCCTGTGAGGTTGATTCCTTTTTGGATTTGTGCCGCGGAAAGAACGGAGAGAGCGCCGTCAAGCAGGCCGTAGGATTTTTTGATTGCCTTTTGCTCGTCGAGTTTTGCAATTGTCTGGTCAACATAATTTCCGGCCACCGGCTTGCCTTGTGGTTTTGGGAATGATTTGAAGTCCTTGTCGTGGACCTTTGAGCGTTTCGCCTTTTCATACGCCTCTTTGAATGCATCCTTGCCGAAATAGGAGTCGGCGGCGCCAAAACCGTATGCGCCGTCGGTAAAATGTATCCTTGCGCTTAGCCCAAAGTTTTCTTCGCTCTTGGGCTCCTCAAGTGCATTGCTTGGTATTTGCGAATGGTAAACAATCCTGTAAACCGAGAGCCTGTTTGCCGAGCAATACGCCTCCGCGTGCTTCACATCATCCTTCTTTTCGAGAAAGGCAAGCAATTCCGACGCAGCATCCTTCAATTCTTTTTTTTCCATGGATTTCACCGCTTCCCCGTGACGTTCGCAATTCCCCTCATGTGCGGCCCGCCGTTGCTGAGCCTCATTGTTTGCATTGGAGTTCCCTTGCCGCAGTTGGGGACATTGTAAATTTTGACATCATCCGCGGCCTCTAGCGTTTTGAAGTATTCGTTCGAGTTCGCCTCTACCCCTGCCTGGCGATAGAGCTGCCCTATTTCGCCGTTCTCAATTTTGTATGCCTTCCAGCAGGTGATGTTGAAGTTCTGCCGCGATTCCCCAATGGACGGGGTTTTCTCGCCCACAATGTAATACCCGTCTTTTGTGTCCTCGATTAATTCCTCATGCTTCCACGAGCCTTTCTCGAAATATGTCGTGCTCATTCGGATGAGCGGCATCGCCGAGGCGGAGTGCGCGCGCATGTGGCCGTTTGGCGCCTCTCCCAAAATGAGCGAGGTTTCGCGCGAGTTCATGAATTCGCAAAGCACGCCTTTTTTGATGTTCAAAACTCGCTTTCCCGCAACGCCCTCGTCATCAAAATCGTAATTCCCATATCCCCCCATTCCAGGGTCGGATGCAACGGTCATTTCTTCTGAGCCAATGCTTTTTCCGCGCAAATTGTCCTCGAGGTTGTTGAACCACCACGCGCGCCCCGCCCATGCGGTCTCCCTTTTTAGCGCCCTGTCCGCTTCGAGGGGGTGGCCGCACACTTCGTGGCTAACAAGCGTGTTGAACCACGGGTCTGTGACAACAGCAACGTTTTTTTGCGGCTTCATTGCGGGCGCATTCGAGAGTTCCACCGTGCCTTTTGCAATGAATTCGGCGAAGTCTTCCAAAGTTTTTTTGTGCGGGTTGTCGCCTTCGAGAACTTCAAGGCCCTTTGCGTCGCAAAGCCATTCGTGGTAGGTCTCCTGTGCCTTTCCTTTTGCGGCGATGTAAATGCTCGGCTCGGTTATTGCCCTTGTCTGTTCGATTAGCGAGCCCTCGCTGTTCCCGTAAATTTTGCGCGTTAGCGCCGAAACAATTGTGATTGCGTTCGTGGCGACTCCCGCAATTTTGGCGGTTTCTTTTGAAATTCCCTCGCTTCTTTTCACAAAATCCTCGATGTTTGCATCAAGAGGTGTTTTTGTGAACTTCTTTGTTTTCTCGGCTTTAATTTGCGGCATTGCGGCGAGCTTTGTGGAGTAGATTCCGCGTGCCCCTTCCTTTCGCGCATATTTTTCTTCGGAATTTATCCTGGCTTTTTTTTCCGCCTCTTCGAGAAGTTTTTTGAGCGCATCTTTTTCTTTTCCCACGTGGCTTGGCCCGAGGCTGGTTCCTGCAAAGCCGCCGGCTACCATTTCTTTTCCCGCAAAAACCCTAACTCCCAGGGCGATGCCGTAGTCCTTTCCCGCAGATTTCGAGTTGCCGTTTATTGCCTCCGCGTAGGTTCCTTCGCTTGCCTCGAACCTGAAATCCGCAAACATGGGCTTTTTTTCGGAAACGAATTTGGAGAGCTCCAAGAGAAGGGATTCCTTTGCCTGGGTTGCCGTGTGCACGCCGATTTTGTCCATGTAACGCAATGAATGTTCGGTCCCTTTTTTAACCCCTTTTGGGTGTTTAATCGGCAAGCTTTATATTCCGCCCCAATATTCATATTACTATGGAGTCCAGGCGCCCATTTCCCAAGGTGGTGGAGTTAAGAGGGTTTAAGAAGGTTCCAAAAAGGTCTTATTTTACTCCGGAAATTGTTCGTGCGCGGCTGAAAAAACACCCGTGGCTTTTTAAATTGTTTTTGGAGTGCGACCGCAATAAAACCAGAGCCATGAAAAGTATGGTCCGGGCTAAAGATGCTTTGACATCAGCCATTGCCGCCCTTTATGCCGAAAAAATTTTGGATTTGGAAAAATTGCACGACCTAACCCAAGAGCTTGCGGAATTGGGGTTTTATGAAGTGCAGCTTGCCCGTTCATCAAAACTGCTTGAAAAAAGCCGCGTGGATGCGCTGCTTGAACTTGAATATGCGAATCGTGGCAATGACGCAATTTCTGAAATCAAGAGGCTGTCGCGCTTATTTGACTCGCGCCACAATATGCATACGAAAATAAGGAACAAGGCCCTGCGCATTTCAAGGTCCCTGAAAAAGGCTTGAATTCATTTCTTTGCAGTTTTTTTCAGGAGGGGGAGTTTTGTGAGCGGATTTTCCGCTATTTCAAATCCTTCGGGGAGGTCGATGGGGCTTTTTGGCTCTTTGCTGAAAAAATAAATTGTTTTTTTGTTCCTTCCCCCGAGCGTGGAATTGAGGAAGTACTTTTGCCCCTTGCTGTTAACGTGCGCATAGCCCATGAAGAATGAACGCCGCGATTTTATTTAAACCTCTCCATCACCAGCCTTTAAATTCGCTTTGCCAGCCATCTTTTTCACATGGACACAAAAAATGTGCTTTCGCGCTTTGATTCAATCGTGAAATCCTACTCAAAAAAGGACACAATAGCGCTCGCGCACGACCTTGATGCGGACGGGATTTCAAGCGGCGCCATTGCATACAAGGCAATCGAACTCTTGAGGGGAAAGGCGCCCGATATTATAATTACACAATCGCACAAGACCCCGAGGCTTCTTGATGAATCCGTGGATTTGCTCAGGAAAAAAAAGGCGCAAAAACTAATGGTGGTTGATTTTGCCCTGGACCAGAACCAAGGCTCCATAAAAACGCTCGAGGCAATGGGGATGCAAACCCTTGTGATTGACCATCACACGGATTACGGCGCACAGTTAACGCCACTCACGTTCGTGCTAAAGGCGCAGCACATAAACAAAATCGACCCA
>JANLHD010000073.1 GCA_024653865.1 archaeon
CCCATGGCATAGATTGCGTCGGGCTTTTTCTTCAAATCCTGCGCGGTCCCGAGTTCGAAGAGATTAGCCGTCGCAATCCCAATGCCGGTGTAATACTCGTGGAAGTACAAATGAATTATGAGTTCGCCGACCTTTGCGGGAAAGCAAAGCCACTGCTTTTCATTGAGCCTTGCCCCATCAAGCGGATTGGAATCAACGACCTCAAACATCCCCTTCCTCTTGTTCATGGGCGGGTCAATTATGAGAGGCGGGTGGATGAGAACCTGGCTAATAATCGGAATCTTATCAAGGGATTTGTATTCTTTGGGAAGCAAAGTGTCCTTTTGCGCGGCGATTATTCCAACCTGGAAACCCGCCGGAACCTGCCTGAAAATAATCGGGTGTTCGCCCGTAATGTTCTCGCGAATGTCCCTGTACAAGCCCCTGAATTGGTGGTTAAGCGTCTCGATTGTGTCATGGAAAACCGTGTAGGGCTTTTTGTCAATGTCCTCTTCCCTCGCGCTATGCGCATTCGAGTGCAAAACCAAATACCGCTCAAAGCTCCTCCAATAATTGTACAAGTGCTCCACGAACTGGTCGAGCAAATAGCTGTCCGCGAAATATTTTTGCATCTCAGGGTGCTTTTGAACCAAATCCGCCCTCTTCATTTTTGAGAGCAAAACAAGCAATTTAACCGCCGCCTCAATCTGCTCCTTCTCGCCCTTCTCGGGAAAAACACCCAAAAGTTCGGAACCTGGCTTTCGTAGGAACCTGACGTATTTAGTCACAATTTCCCCGAAGAGCTCGCTCTCGAGCATCACTCCCCTGTCGTTCCAGTCAAGCCTGCTGGTGCGGATTATTGCCTGCTTTCCGTGGAAAGAAAAAGTGCTCGGCATGACTTAGAAAAGCCCCGTAGCCTTTTTAATCGGTTCGCGCGGTTAACGGATCGAAAGTTCCAAAGGGCTATTTGCTCGCATTGCGAGCCTTTGCAATCAAATAAAGGTCCATCAAAACGCACGCAACCATTGCCTCGGCAACCGGAACAGCTCTTGGGCACAGGCACGGGTCATGCCTTCCCTCAACCTTCAAATTTACGTTCCTGCCCTTTTTTGAAACGGTTTTCTGCTCCTTCGCAATCGAGGAAGCGGGCTTTATTGCAATGCGCACCACAATGTCCTCGCCGCTGCTTATCCCTCCAATTACCCCGCCGGAATTGTTTGTGGAAAAAACCGTTTTTCCCTTCACAACGCGCATTTGGTCGTTGTGCTTTGAACCCCTCATTTGTGTGGACGCAAATCCCGAGCCAATCTCAACACCCTTGACCGCATTAATGCCCATAAGCGCGTTCGCGAGTGCGGAATCAAGCTTGTAATAAATCGGCTCCCCAAGCCCCGCAGGAACGCCCTTTGCAATTACCTCCACAACTCCGCCAACCGAATCCCCCTCTTCCTTTGCGGCGAGAATAGCTTCCTCCATTTTTTTTGCCGCATCCAAATCCGGCGCGCGCACAATGTTTTTTTCAATGGCCTTAAAATCGGTTTTTTTTGCGCAAATTCCCGCAACCTCGCGCGTGAATCCGGTTATGGCGATCCCTTTTTGTGCGAGAAATTTTTTTGCGATTGCCCCCGCGCAAACGCGCATTGCGGTTTCGCGCGCACTACTGCGCCCACCGCCGCGAAAATCCCTCACGCCGTATTTTTGCTCGTACGTGAAGTCCGCGTGCCCCGGCCTGAAATTATCCTTAATGTTCGAGTAATCCTTGCTTTTGGCGTCATTGTTGAATATGAGCATCCCCATTGGTGCGCCGGTTGTTTTTCCCTCAAATAACCCGGAAATTATTTCAACTTTGTCCTCTTCCTTTCTTTGAGTTGTGATTTTGGACTGCCCCGGCTTTCTGCGGTCGAGCTCTTTTTGCACGTCTGATTCGGAAATTTTCAGCCCTGCGGGAACCCCGTCGACCACGACCCCTATTGCCCTGCCGTGGCTCTCGCCAAAGGTCGTGAAAGAAAATATTTTTCCAAAAGAATTGAAGCCCATAATTACACCATCGTCTTTGTGTTACTTAAACATTTACTTCAGGTCTAACTCGAATATTTCCCTGTTCTCCACTTTTCCTAAATGCCGCCATCCTCTTTTTTTGTAGCTGTTTATTAGGTTCGGGTGGCTTGTTTCGCTAAAGATTGCCCTCAATCCGATAGCCTTTGCCACATTTATTGATGCCTCCAATAAATCGCTTCTTATGCCGCGACCCTGGTACTCTTCGGGAACTTCAGTCATTATTTCTCCCCTGTTGCCTGGATGAATAAGCAATTGCAAAGTCCCCTTTTGCCCCCCAGCGCCTCCGTCAAACATCCATGTATTGAGCCTGGAATTAAATGTAATCCTTGAACCTGCAATTATCGTGTGCAGATTATCGCCCGACTTAACGTGCTTCAAAGGCACTTTGGATCGGGCGCCTGGTTTTAATGGAATGCGTTTGTTCCTTATCATTCAAATCAGCCCAAATGGTTTCTTACTCATCATCTAATTGCCCTCCTCATTGCGTCCCTGGGCGCCTTTTTTCCCGTGAAAAGCTCAAAAGATGCAAAGCCCTGTCCCAAAAGCATTTCAAGCCCCTCTATTGTTCTGCACCCGCGCCTCTTTGCCTCCTTCAAAAGCACGGTGTCTCGCGGCTCGTAAACAAGGTCGAACACAACGAGCTTTTTGTGCAAAAGGTTTGGAGCAATCGGTGTTTGGCGCGCATTCGGTTCCATTCCAACGGGCGTTGCATTGATGAGAACATCGAATTCTTCGAGCGATTTGATTTCAGAAAGCGCAACGCTTGAATGCCCGATTGTTTTCGCCAGTTTTCTTGCGGAAAGAGTGTTGCGCGAAGAAACCGTGATTTTTGTCCCTTCCTTTTCAAGGGCAAAGCAAATCGCCTTCGCAGCGCCCCCAGAACCTAGCATTAGGATTTTTTTTCCGCGCAAATCAATTTGGGTTTTGAGCGCACTCACCGCGCCCTCGCCATCGGTATTGTATCCTGTGAGCCTGCCGTTCGAATTCACCACCGTATTAACCGCGCCGATCCTGCGCGCCGAATCATCCATGCGGTCAAGCAGCGGAATTATTTCCTCCTTGAACGGCATTGTCACATTAAATCCAAGAGCCCCGAGCTGCCTCAACGCCTCCACGGTTTTTTTCAGGTTCTCTGGCTCGAACGCGAGGTAAACCATGTTCAATCCAAGTTCCGAAAACCCCGCATTGTGCATTGCAGGGCTCCTTGAGTGCCGCGATGGCTTTCCTATTACGCAGAGCAACTGTGTTTTTGAATTAATTTGAAGTGGCATTAAGAGCAATCTCCTCTTTGTTTTTTTCGAAAAAAACTTTTTTCATTGCGAGTCCAATAATTATTACAAGAATGATTCCCATATTTATCGAAACCATTGCAAGCGGCAGTTTAAATTCTGCAATAGTTCCGAAAAGAAATGTGTAAAGGAAATACACGAGATTTGCCGGTATTATAGCAAGGTAAAACAGGTAACTCTCTCCTTTTAGAACTGTCAGATATGCGTTTGAGCCGATTCTTTGCTCTCCAAGAATATCTCTTGCAAATATGCCTATCATAAAAATAACAAAAATGGCTGGGAGCAATAGGGCAAAATATAGGTTATTTGCCTGTTCTGGAAACTTTGTGAGGAATTCAAATAATCCGTATCCGCCTAAAATCAGCGCTATCAAAATTTTTTTGGCAATGCTTGCAGTCGTATGCTCAAGTTTTCGTCTCGTATAAAAACCCGCTGCTACTCCAATTGCTGTGCCTACTGATACTAACGAATTGAAGAGTAATTCCTGGTTGTTCGAAGCAAAAGAGAGTTCAAAATAAATGTTTATTAACGGAAGTGCGGCCCACATCAAAAATATTGCACCTACTGACAAAAAAAGTGTCAGGAGTATCTCTAATCTAGATTTTTGCATCAAAACATCACCCTTAAGCCGGAATAAATTTTTTTCATCTCCGCAATCGGAATCTGCCCCTCTGCACTCTCCTTTCCCGCGGAAAGCGAGGCGAATGTCAAATAGCTCCCAAGCGGCAAGCACAAAATGCGCGAGTCCCTGCCAATGTTCCCCATGCAAAACGATATGAGCCTCTCGCCCTTCCCCTTCGCATGCTTTAGGAGGGAAAAAATTATTTTGTTGTCATCGTTCGAATTCGCCTTTGTGACGATTTTCAAAATATCGTGCTTTTGCTTCGACATTTTTTTGAAAACCTTTTCAAGCTCAGCGTACTCCGGAGTGATCCCAAAATAATGCTTTGAAAGAATTATTTTTGCGGGGTAAAGTTTTTTGTGCAACAAGATTTCATCGCGAAGCTCCTTTTTTGTTTCGAATTCGACGTCAACGTAATCGCAACCGAGCTTCATCGCCCTCTTGAGGACCGAAATTCTCTTGTTTTCGGAATCATTGAAAAGCCCGCCCTCCTCCTTTCGCCTGCACGTGCAAATCACAGGCCTCTTGCACGCGCCCAGCAGCCTTTTCAAATCGGCCTCCGAGAGAGCGGAAAAATAATCAAGCCGAAGCTCAATCACATCGGCATCCTTGTTCGCCTCATCAATTAGCACAAGTGCCTGCTGCATATTTTTTGCCGCAATCGGGACCGCAATCATTTGACCGCCTCAAGCGCGCTCATGACAATATCGTCGGAAACCGCAACCGCAAAAGAGCCGCCTTGGGAATGCATGCGCCCAATGCGCGCGGGAAGCGCATAATACGCCTTGCCGTTCTTTGCCTTCTTGTCCTTTTTGGTTGCGGCAATAATGCGCGCGAAAGAGTATTTCTTTTCCCTTGGGAGACGGACAGGCAAACCGATTTTATGTAGAAGTGAACGTGTTTTTTCAACTTCATCCTCGCCCATAAGCCCCAAAAGCCGCGAAATTTGCGCCTCGGCAACCATTCCAATGGAAATCGCCTCCCCGTGCCGGAATTTTTTGTACTTTCCCAAAACCTCGATTGCATGGCCAATTGTGTGCCCAAAGTTCACCACCTGCCTGTAATTGCCCTCTTTTTCATCCTTTTCAACAACCCTCGCCTTGATTTCGCAGTTTTTCACAATCAAAGTGGCAAGCGTTTTCCTGTCTAGGGAGAGTATTTTTTTTGTATTCTTCTCAAGGAAAGCAAAGTATTTTGGGTCGGTGAGCACCGCATGCTTCACGACTTCCGCAAGGCCGCTTGCAATCTCCTCTTTGCCAAGGCCTTCGAGGAACTCGGGGCAAATATACACCCTCTTTGGCTGGGAGAAGGTTCCCGCACTATTTTTTCCGCCCGAGAGGTTAACCCCGGTTTTTCCCCCGATGCTCGAATCAACCATTGCAAGAAGCGTAGTCGGAACCTGCACAAACCTAATGCCCCTTAGGTAAATGGACGCACAAAATCCCGCAACATCCCCCACAATTCCCCCGCCCAGGGCAACCACGCACGATTGCCTGTCAAATCCAAACCCGAGCATTTGTTCCAAAACAAGCGAAACCGTTTTCATGTTCTTGTTCGCCTCTCCCGCGGGAAAAACCACGAGCTCGGCTTTTGCCCCCGCGCCTTTTATCGAGGAAACCAATTTTTTGCCGAACAATTCAGAAACCCTCGAATCCGTGACAACGCAATAGCTTTTCCCGAATCCATCCGCAACGATTTGCTTTCCAAGAGCCGCAGGCGAACACTTGCCTATGAGCAGGTCATAGCTCTCATCCACTTTTTTTTGCAATTTTACGCGAACCTTCAAATCAATCCCCTCTTGTAGAGCATGTCAATTATTTTCTGTGCACAGCCATTAAGAGAATCATTGCTTGTATCCACGAAAAAATCCGCGGCGCCAACGTAAAGCCCTTCCCTTTGTGCAAGCAAATGCCTCACCTCATCAATCCCCTTCTTGTCCGTGAGCGCGGGCCGTTTTCGGTTCCCCTTAATGCGCGCATAAATCGACTTTGCATCAGACTCGAGCAATATTACGGTTGAATTCCTTTTAAGGTTTTCAATGTTCTCTTTGAACAGAACCACGCCACCGCCGCAGGAAATAAGGGTGTTCTCCATTCCAGATGCCCTGTCGACAACCTCCTTTTCGAGTTCACGAAAAGTGGGTTCGCCCTGCTGCGCAAAAATCTGGGCAACGCTTTTTCCCGCGAGCCTCACAACTTCCTTGTCCGTGTCAACGAACTTCATGTTAAGGCGCTTTGCAAGTATTTTCCCGATGGCGGTTTTGCCCGTGCCGCGAAAGCCGATAAGCGCAATGTTTGCGGGCGACCCTTCCTCTCCCTTGGAATAGGCTTTTGACAGCTCGTCAAAAAACCCCGGAAAACTCTTGGAAACAACCTCGGGATTTTTGATGAAAATCCCCGGAACCGCAAGCCCCATTGCCGAGAACGCCATCGCGATGCGGTGGTCGGAAAAAGTTTCTATCTCGGCGCCGTGAGCCCCTCCACCAACGATTTCCAAAAAATCGTCCCCCGCTTTTGCATCCACCCCGCATGCCCTCAAATTGGAAGCCACGCTCTCAAGGCGGTTGCTCTCCTTAATTGCGAGGTGCGCAACATTTGTAATCCTTGTTTTTCCAAACGCAAATGCCGCGACAACAGCAAGTGTTGGCACCACATCGGGGGCATTTCCCATATCAACGTCAATTCCCTTCAGCTTCGCTCCCCGGACTTCGGCAAAATCCTTTCCGTAATAAATTTTGCAGCCCATGCGTGCGAGGCAGTCGAGAAAAAACTTGTCCGCCTGGATTGAATGGGGATTGAGGTTTTTCACCCGCGCCCTGCCCTTTGTAATTGCCGCAGCCGCGAAAAAATATGACGCCGAACTATAATCTCCCTCCACAACAAACTCAGCCGCCTTGTAGCCTTGTTTTCCTCGCACAAAAAATTCCTTGCCATCATGCGAAACAACTTCGGCGCCGAATTTGCGCATGCACTCAAGGGTTATTCCAACATATGGCGCGGACTTCAATTCACCCTCAACGCGAACCAAAATCCCCTTTTCGCAAAGGGGCGCCGCCAGAAGCATTGCACTCAGGTACTGCGAGCTCTTGGACCCCAAAACAGTTGTCTCCCCGCCAATGAAAGTTTTTCCGCGCACGCGAACCGGCGGGCAGCCATCGCATTTCGCATCCAACCCGACCTTTGCGAGCGAATCCAAAAGATCAGATATAGGCCTCTTGCGCATCCTCTCATCCCCATCAATTGTGGAATCGCCCTGGGCGAGCCCGCAAATCGGGGCAAGAAAGCGCGCAGTAACACCCGAATTTCCAACGAATAATTTTTCTTTAGGCGCAATCAATTTTCCGCCGGTTCCTTCAACCTCAAAATTCTTGCCGTCAAACTTAATTTTTGCGCCAAGCATTGAAAGTGCCGTGGCAGCTCGCTTCTGGTCATCCGCATCCAGCGCATTCACAATCCTGCTTTTTCCCCTTGCAAGCGCCGCAATGAACAACGCCCTCAAAGTGTGGGCCTTGGACGCAGGCGCGGTGAAATCACAATCAACCCTACTTGGGTGAATTTCCCTCAATTCTTGTCGCCCCCTTCAACTCCCTCACAAAACCCAAAACCGCTTCGGCAATCGAACCCTTGTCCCCCAGGTTCTTTTCTATCACAGCCTCTATTCTTTACTGCGTTTCAAGGCTAAATAATTTAT
>JANLHD010000066.1 GCA_024653865.1 archaeon
GGTGAACTTTTCCGAGGAAATGTTGTTCTCGAATTCCAAAAGCCTCTTGTAAACACTGGATGTTTTTAAGAGTTCAACCTGGCGCTTCAGCGAATCATATTCCTTCTTTGAAATAACCATTGTATCTGATGCCATAATAAAATATCCTGCCTTTTTCCTTTTAAGGCTTCGGGTTTCAAAAATCTATTCCTTCGCCCTGCAATCCCAGCTCGTTTCTTGCGAACTCGATTTTTGTGTTCCTGTCCTTGAGGTCGGGGCGCACAAGCAAGGTGATTCTGCTTGGCTTTGAGAAATCCTTGTAAAAATACCCAGAGGCCTGCACAAATTTTTTGGACCAATCCTCCACCTCTTCAAAAGTCGGCATATTCTCGCGCGAAAGCCTGCTTCTCGAATCGCCTATGTGCATGTAGGATTTTATCTCCAAAAATTCGGGCTTCATTTTCCAAACGACTTCGCTCCAATCCTTCATGAAGGCAACGTCGTCGTTGAGGTTTTTTATGAGGGTTATGCGCACGACCTTTCTTGTGTTGAGATTTGAAATGAACTCCATTGATTTCATTAGCCTTTGCCACCCGTTCTTGTGCGAGGCCCTGTTGATTTGGTCGAACTGCTCTTCGTTTGGCGCATCGAGGGAAACGTACAATTGGGTAGGAAGATAATTCGGGTTCGTCGCCATTTTTTCGAACACCTCGGTCTTCTGCGCATTCGTCACCAAAAAAACGGATTTTGTTTCAGGGAGCGATTTTATTTCGGAAATGAGCTCGCAGATTTTTGGGTACAATGTCGGCTCGCCCGAGAGGCTAATTGCCCAATGGGAGGGAAGTTTTGCGCGCTCGAACCTTGGCTTGTTAATTCCGGGAAGTCCGCCGTATCCGGTGAGCAGCATGTTGCGCTGCGAAATCGTGCCCTTGATTATTTTTTCGGGTTCATCGACTTCGACGTCCTCGAGGTTTACGTTGCGCATCCACTCCATGGGGCGCCAGCAAAAAACGCAATTCTCATTGCACCACAAAACAGTCGGGGACATTTGCGCGCACCTGTCGCATTCGATTCCGTAAAATTTTTGCTTGTAGCAAACGCCCTGCTGCCTTATGGATTTTTTGTTCCACGAGCAAATCTGAACCGCGCTGTGCGAGCCCACCATTGCGTACTGCGCACGCTTTAATTTTTCAACCTGTTTTTTTGAGAGAAATTTTGTCTCCTCGCCGGGGCTTTTTCCCGATGCCTTTTGTGAATCATAATTTGATTCGGCGCCGTCGTACTCCTGCGCCGCAGGGGAGCATGATGCCTGGCCCGAGAGATCATCGGCAATTTCAAGTTTAATTGGCATGCAATATGTCGGATGCGGAAAAGTAATAAAGATTAACGCGCGTTAACGCTGCCTTTTTGCCTGCGCTTTAGCGCAACATTAGCGCAGCTTTAGAGCATTCTGACCCCTCAAAATCGCCATTAAACCCAATATAACCATATACATAACAATTATTTTGAACAAGGAGAATG
>JANLHD010000075.1 GCA_024653865.1 archaeon
TACAATTCTGGTGCAAGACCCCAAGGCATTCGAGAAAATTGCCGGGGAAATTAGGCAGACAATGAAAATCAAGGAACTTGCAATCGAGCAGGGCGAAGCAGTTAGAGTTTCCCTTTAAGTGAATTAGTACACAATAAAATTAAATAGTTGAAGATGTCTCAATTTTCTAATGAAATCAAAACGCCCATACAAAATTTCTACTGGCCCCGGGGAATTTACCTTAAGTCCAAGAGTTAGAAGAACTAAAAGCAGAACCCATGCAGTGGAGGAATTCAACAGAATGGTTGATCAAGGCGTGATAACGGGAATTACAACCAAGGAAGGAAGGGTTGCGGGTGCAAAACACAAGCCACCAAACATGACTCCGACCCAATTCCACACCATAAGACAAGTAGTAAGAATTTCACAAGAACCAGCATCGAGAAAAAATGCACCATTCAGAAGCAAAGAAGACAAAATTAACGATGCATCATATCATTCTCTTGTCCGGCACGGATTACAAGGCGGATTTAAAGCCTATCACCCTACTCTGGAACTAGCCAGTTTAGAAGGGAAAGATGTAGGTGAATACGTGAGATTGGCAGAAGCGGCAAATCATCAAACCTACCCTGCTTTGCATAAAGTTGCCCAAATGACTCCGGCCCAAATCAAAAAAAATCTCAGGGTGCAACTCAGGTATTTCCAGGCATTCATGAAAAAAAGGAAAATGAAAGAACTTCCGATTGCAAAGGATGCTGGACTTTATGATTATACTGAAGTCACAATAAAGCTAAAGCCAAATGGCGATGTTGAAAAGGAAGTGCGAGGCTTCGGTAAGCCCGGAGATGGTTCCGTCGTACAAATAATGACAAAAATAATTTTGCACAATAACGGGCGGATATCTACTGAAAAAAGATACTATTAACGAACGGCGGTAATTTAATAAAACACAAAACACTATATTGAACGAATCTTTATGGCTCTAATCCGCAAAATGCTTTTTTTTGCAATCCTGTTGGGGGTGCTTTATATTGTTGCAACCAACATGGGTTTTTTGGGCGAAGGCGCACAGAAGCTGCGCGCGCTTGACAAGCAGTTCTCCGTGGGCGAAGAAAAATTTGTCCCCGCGACAATCACCGAACTCGAGCAGTACAAAAATGCCCTGGGTGAAATCGACGCCAAAAGCGAAGCGGAAAAGTCGATGGTTGAACTCAAGCTAGGGCTTGTGGAAATGCAAAAAAGCATGCTCTCAATGAAAGGCCACCTCGAGAACATCAATTATGATGAAATTGACTGCAGGGTCGCGGGGCCAATTGTGTCCGC
Organism: archaeon; assembly: GCA_024653865.1. Lineage (GTDB taxonomy): Archaea > Iainarchaeota > Iainarchaeia > Iainarchaeales > Iainarchaeaceae > UBA493. The sequence continues at coordinate 1,303 of JANLHD010000075.1, forward strand.
AAGGCAGAACGCAGAGCAGGCACTTGTGCATGCAAAAGGGGCGCTTGCGAAAAAATCTTCGGTTGCGGGGCTCGAGGGATTCTCCTACATCACGGCAAGCTCTTTTGATGAGACAATGAATGCGGTCATCTCTTCGCTCGAACGCCAGGTGAACAGCCTTAAAACACTTTGCTGAAAACAGCTTTTTATGGAACTTTTGCAGCAAGGGGCGGAGGCAAAGCTTTTTCGCTCCGAATACTTGGGAAGGCCGTGCGTGGTTAAGCAAAGGCAGCCAAAAAATTACAGGGAAAAAATCCTTGATGAACGGATTTTGCGTGAAAGGATTAGGACAGAATGCATGCTACTTTCGCGCGCAAAAAAGGCAGGAGTAAGAACCCCGGTGGTATGGAAGGTTGACCTTGGGGCAAAGGAAATCACATGCGAATTTGTGGATGGAAAAACAATGAAAAAAGAACTCCTCCGCGGCTCCGCAAATTCCCTTGAGTATTGCAAAAAGGCGGGAGAAATTGTTGCGAGGCTGCATTCTTGCGGAATAATCCACGGAGACCTGACCACAAGCAACATCATTATACATAACGATGGTTTGGTTTTGCTGGACTTTGGGTTGGGAAGGCTCGCGGAAAAGCAAGAGGAGTTCGCCGTCGACCTATTGGTGTTCAAAAAGACGTTCGCGGCAACGCATTATCGCCTCGAGGGCGGTTGGGATGCGGTGGAAAACGCGTACATTAAGGCTTTTTCCACAGGGAAATCGGTAGTTGCGCACATCGGCAAAATCGAGGCAAGGGCGAGGTATTATTGAATTTCAGCCTGATTTGGGGGCTGAGCCACCCAAGCATTTTTAAAGGTTCCAGGGGAAGGAATAGTAGTACTTTTTCTTTTAGAAAAAGCTTCCCCGCACCTGAATGCGACCGTTAGGGAGCAAGTCCTACCGAAGGTGGACGCGCACCAAACCGGCGCAACGGTTTTAGGGCGGGTCGGTACCCAAAGAATTTGAAGGTTTTTTATTATGGCAAGGATGCATTCAGGGGCAAGGGGAAAGAGCGGTTCCACGCCGCCGGCTTCAAAGCAAAGCCCGGATTGGGTGGAGTACAAGCCTGCCGAAATTGAGCAGGTGATTTTGGACCTCGCGAACACCGGCCAGACTCCGAGCATAATCGGAATGACCCTTCGCGACCAGTACGGAATTCCCAGCACCAAAAAGCTCACCGGAAAAACAATCGAAAAAATCCTTTCGGAAAAAGGCGTTGAGGCGGATTTTCCAAGGGACCTATTGAACCTTATCAGCAGGTCAGTTACTCTAAAGAGGCACATGGACGCAAACAAAAAGGACATGACCTCAAAGCGCGGCTACATTCTAACCGTTAGCAAAATAAGAAGGCTCACAAAGTATTACGATTCAAAAGGCAAGATTCCGAAAGGCTGGAGATACACTCCGCAGCAGGCGGAATTGCTCGTGAAGTGATGATTTTATGGCGAAGGAAAAAGTTGAAAAGGCGGCAAAGGCACAGCCAAAGACCAGGAAAAAAACCACGGACAAGTGGAAGAAAAAGGCATGGTACAGCGTGCTTGCTCCTGCAGAATTCGAGAACAGGGTAATCGGGGAAACGATTTCCGAAAAGCCGGAGACACTGATGGGAAGGACCGTTTTAATCAGCGGACGCGACCTCGCGAACCAGCCGAAAAAACAGCACGTCCAATTAAAATTCAGGGTAATTGGCACAAGCGGGACGAGCGCGAACACCGAAGCGGTTGGCCACGAGATAAAGGACTCTTATTTGAGAAGGGTTGTGCGCAGGCGCGCGAGCAAAATAATGAGCGTCAAGAATTACACCTCCAAGGACGGGCGCACTTTCAAGGTTAAAATCGTCATTGCCACCGAGAGGAAGGCGTCGCAAAAGCAAAAGGCGAGCATTAGAAGAAAAACAGAGGAGCTTGCGGCGCTAATCATCGCGGATTTTGATTCGAAAAAAGTGATCGATGAACTGGTTTTTGGCACTGTGCCGAACAAGATTTACCCTGAACTCAAAAAAATTGTGCCGATTAAAAGAATAGAAATTACTAAATCGTCACTTTTCCTCATTAAGGGATAAAGGGAAGTTGTATGGTTATCGGCCAGGAGCTTGAGGCCTTAATCGCAGCATTCATCCTCTTGCTCTTTTCTTTCATCGCCCACAAAAAAGGGTTGCTAAGCACCCCTGGCATACTGCTCGCGTGCGCCGTCGGATTAATGGCGTTCATGGCGGGCGGGTTTTTGCCTTTCATAGCGCTTGTAGTGTTTTACATAGTTGCGGAAACCGCCACCAACCTCGCGCGCGAGAAGGAAACAAGGCACGAGCAAAGAACCTACACAAACATACTCGGAAACTCCGGAGCGGCAATAATAGCGCTCTTTTTGGGAAGCCCGATAGCATTTTTCGGGGCAGTTTCCGCGGCGCTCTCCGACACGATTTCATCCGAAATAGGGATGCTTTCGCAAAAAAAACCCATCCTAATAACAACGCTCGAACGCGTTCCCAAGGGAACCGACGGCGGCATAACCCTGCTCGGGGTAATTGCGGCATTTCTTGGGGCGGCGATTATGGGCGCGTTTTATTACCTGGCTTTCGGCGGCATTGCCGCGAGCGCAATAATAGTTGGGGCAGGAATCATAGGCAGCGTTGTTGACAGCATTCTTGGCGCGGTGTTTGAGAGAAAAGGCAGCCTTGACAACACGCACGTGAATTTCCTCGCGAGCTGTGCGGGCGCATTGTTCGCGGCAATCGCATACGCATTAATTTAGCGTTAACTTGTTAATGAGCCAAAAAAAAGCTTCTTAAAATGCTTCCCCCAAGTGGTTAGAATCGTGGTCGAAATGATTTTGCAGGAGGAGGCAATCAAGCTGCTTTTGTACTTGGCGCCTATGTATTTTACGAACAGTTCCGCGATGCTTTTTGGGGGGAAAACCGCGCTTGATTTCGGGAAAAAATTTTGGGATGCAAAGCCTATTTTGGGCCCCGGAAAAACCTTCAAGGGGGTTTTCTTCGGCATAACAATAGGAACCATGGTGGCAATCGTCGCATCTCTTTTGCTTCCACAAAAAACCGTGGCGTTTGGCAATTATGTTTTGCTCGGATTTTTGCTCTCGCTTGGCGCAATACTAGGCGACATGGTGGCGAGCTTTTTCAAGAGGAGAAATGACATAGAGCAGGGGAGCGAAGTGCTTTTTTTGGACCAATTGGATTTTGTGTTCGGCGGCATGTTTTTGGGGGGCTTTATTTATGCCCCGGATTTTTATGAAATCGTTTTTGTCATGCTATTGACCCTTGTGGTTCACAAGGCATCCAACTACATCGCGTACAAGGCGAAACTCAAAAAGGTGCCGTGGTGAACAAAAAAATTTGGCAAGACGCAAGGCTCGCATTTCTCGCAAAATTCTTCGCAATATTTGCGCTCGCCGAACTATTGCTCTTCACGCTCGACCTCTCGATCATACAAAATTTTATTGCGTCCTCTATCGCGCTTCAATTGGGACTTGATTTTGCGGGAAATTACATTTTCGCCAAGGGAGGGGTTTTTGTCATCGTCCCGAGCTGCACCGGGCTTGTTGGCACAAGCGTTCTTGGGGCGATTATTTTTTCGCTCAAAAAGCCGGAAGTGAGGCAAAAAATAGCAATCTTTTTCGCGGGCGCAATTCTTCTCATTATTTTGAACTATTTCCGTGTGCTCTTTGTGGTGTGGCTGGGCGCGGAGTTTGGTATGGGGCTTGCCGAAATCGCGCACGTAGTTTCTTGGTTTGTTGCCTCGTCCTTTGTTATAGTATTGTGGTATTTCTTCACGAAAAAGGCCGCGGGAATAAAGGACTTTTCGGGCTTTCTCTAAGTTACTTGGCGTCCTTTTTGAGCACGTGCTCGGCAATGAGGGAGTATGCCGGCCTTGTGATGAATATTCCGATCAATACCCCGACCACGACCATAATTGCAAAGCCCCTTAGTTTTCCCAGGCCGAAGCTGAAAATAATTATTGGAAGCATTGTTGCAATAGTGGTTGCCGCGGCTGCAAATATTATGAAGAAGGCGCGCTTTATGCGGTTCACAAAAGTCCCGCCCGAAACGTTTTCGCCCCTCAAGAGTTCGTCTGTGATTATTATCTGGTCATCCACCCCGGTTCCGACGGCGGCTAAGATTCCCGCAACCGATGCGAGGTCAAGGTTGAAGCGGATGAATGAGGAGAGGCCGAGTATGAGTATTATTTCGCTCACCCCAATTAGCATAATTGGTATCACGAGCCCGGGCATGCGATACCTAATGAAAATCACTATGCCAACCATTAGCAGGCTTACCAATCCAATCAAAATCGCCGTGTTCAAGAACTCGTTTCCCAGCAGGGGGGATATTGTTTCCTTTGAAATGCTCTTAATCCCTATTGGAAGCGAACCTGTTTCGAGCAAAACCTCGAGCGCCTTGAGTTCTTGCGTCGCCTCTTCCTTATTCGAACCCGAGCCGGTTATTACAAGTTGGGAAAAAATTGTTGCGTTCGCGACGTTCTCCACATAGGGGTCGAGGTTTGCGATTCCTGGAGTAATTGAAATTACCTGCCTTGCGCCGGTTGCGGTCCAAACCCAGGGAATGCCCGGAGATTGCGGAACAGTTATTATTTCGAACCCGAAGGCTCTTGCGGCTTCAACCGCCGAGGATGGGGTATTGGGGTGTATTATGGCGCTTTTTTTCTCGCCGGCAAGCCCCGAGAGTTCTTGCCTCTGCGATTCCGAAAGGCCTTCTGCGCCGGCAATGAAGTGCGGGACTTTTGCGTTCAAAAGGAGTTTGTCAATCTTGGTTCCGATTGGAATGCTCTCAAGCGTATTCCCTATCTCAAGAAGCGCCGAGTCATCGGAGTAAACCTCTGCGGGAAGAATGAGCACGGAGTCAGAGGGCCTGTCGATGAAAAAATATGTGGCTTCGCAATCGTAGGAGGAACCGGTTTGGACGTCAAAGCCTATGGCGGTGCACCTGTGGAATACCTTGTGTGAAAAGTTTTCCGCAGCCCTTTGGTTCAAGAGGAAGGGGAGCTGCCAATTAAAGCCGCCCGGCGCCTCGACAATCCCGTAACCCTGGGTGCCTGACTTGTAAACCTGCAAAATGTCGCTTCCCTCGAAAAGGGTTTCGCCGTCAAGCGTTGCCTCGAATTTTCCCTGGGTCCTTAGGAGTGTTTCGAGCTGTTCTATTCTCTTTGGGTCGGTTTCCGCAATCTGCGCGATTATGAAATCGTCGCCCAGGGAATTCACCTTCGTGTCCTTCAGGCCGAATGCATCAAGCCTCTCGGAAACAATCGATGTGACGGTTTCCATTTTGTCCGGCGCCACGCTTTCATCGAGTTGTATTTGGAAGAGCGTTCCTCCCTTGAAATCAATTCCCATTTCAAGGCCGCTAAAAGTTATTGCTGCCAGCGAGAGAATAACGAGGAATGCGAGGAGAATTATTCTGGGGCGCCTAATGAGTTCTCTCAACTTTTTTCCCCTCCTTTTTCTCGACATACCAGAGCAATATGGGCGCGTTCATTAGCCAGGTGGAAATTAGGTCCGCGCACAATCCGAACAAAAGCACGGCGGCAATCTGGAAAACCACTTCGAGCTGCGAAAAATACGAAAGAATTATCATGACCGTGAGGGCGGCTAAGGTGGTTAGGGTCATTGTGAGCCCGGTTATCATTGATTCGTGCGCGCGTTCCCTGGGGGTGCCCTCTTTTCTTTTCAAAACCCTTGTGGTGAGCATCACGTCAGTGTCAACGCTGTAACCAATGAGCATTACAAGCGCGGGGATAGTTGCGAGCGAAAGCGGTATGCCAAATATTGACATGAGCCCAAGTGCCCCTGCGATGTCAAATATGATCGCAAGAAGAATCGCCCCCGAAGGAATCACTTCGCGGAAGAAAAGGAAAATCACAATGATGACAAGAATTATTGCTATGGCGGAAACAAGGATTCCTGTTTGGTAAAAGTTTTCCCCGAGCGATGGG
>JANLHD010000081.1 GCA_024653865.1 archaeon
TCACGCCGAAATCCTTTCCAGAGCCCAGAAGCGCGAAGATTGCGCCGGCGTGGTGCGTTCCCGTAATCACGAGAATATCGCGGATGCCCGCCTGCTTGAGGGTTTCAATCGGATAGTAAATCATTGGCTTGTCATAAATCGGCAGCAAATGCTTGTTCGTCGTCGCGGTCAAGGGCAATAGCCTCGAACCAGTTCCCCCGGCGAGAATTACGCCCTTCATTTTTTCACCTTCAATTTCTTCCACCACTTCGGATTGTTTTTGTACCATTCAATCGTTTCTTTGAGCCCGTCGTCGAATTTTTTTTGCGGCGCCCACCCGAGTTTTTTGATTTTCGACGAGTCAAGCGAATACCTTAGGTCGTGGCCTTTGCGGTCCGCAACGCGCTCTATTGCTTCCTCACCCTTGCCCATTAGTTCCAAAATTTTGTGCGTGAGCTCGATGTTCGTGATTTCGTTCCCTCCGCCGATGTTGTAAATCTCGCCCTTCTTTCCCTTGAGCCCCGCCGCCAAAATCCCTGCGCAATTATCCTCCACAAAAAGCCAGTCGCGCACATTTTTTCCGTTCCCGTACAAAGGGACTTTTTTTCCTTCGAGCAGATTGGTAACGAAAAGCGGAATCACCTTTTCGGGGTACTGGTAGGGACCGTAGTTGTTCGAGCTGCGCGTCACCACCAAATCGATTCCATAAGTGCTAACATAGCTAAGCGCGAGCAAATCGGACGCAGCCTTTGTCGCCGAGTAAGGGTTGCGCGGCTTTAGCAAATCCCCTTCGGTGCTGCTTCCCTTCTCCACCGAACCGTAAACTTCGTCCGTGGAAACGTGAACAAACCTATCAATTCCTTTTTTCATTGCGACATCCACCATGTTTTTTGTTCCCGAAATATTCGTGCGCACAAAAGGGTCGGAATCATTAATGGAATTGTCCACGTGGCTCTCCGCCGCAAAATTAAAAACAGTATCAACGCCCTCCATTGCCTTTGCTGCATCCTTGGGGCTTGCAATGTCGCCCTTCACAAAAGTGTACCTGTCGTTTCCCTCGAATTCCAAGAGGTTTTCCGGGTTGCCCGCGTAAGTGATTAGGTCAAGGTTCACCACCTCAAGCCTTGTTTCGCGAAGAAGCATTCTCACAAAATTGCTGCCAATAAAACCAAGGCCGCCGGTTACAAGGACTTTTTTCATCAATAAAAATTGCTTTAAGAGTTAATTAAATGCTTTTGGTTCAACTCCAAAGGGGCCTTTATGGCAACAGAACAAAATATCCCGAAATATTTGGCATTGTGCCTGTTGCCCTTCGTACTTGTTAAGTTTTCATAATGTTCTTGCCTGCGGGCCGATTGCTCACTAGCCCCTTCCCTCCGGGGCGTCCGCCGGTTTTTGCCCCGCTGCTGGCGCGTATTTTAGCGGCATTCATTCTGCCGCCCCTGCTTTTTTTTGCCATATTAATTGCCTCCAAAATGTTTTTTTATGTGCTTAAATAATTCAGAGTGTGCTCACTTTTCAGCAAGCATCTCTGTGTGCTCACCTTCCAGTTAGCATGTTCCTTCCTTGGGCAAGCCTGTATACCGCAATAAGAACCGCAATTACAAGCAGGATGTGAATTAAGCCTCCACCGAATCCCCCGATTAGCCCCAGTGCCCATAGAACAACTAAAACCACTACTATTGTCCAAAACGTATCCATTTTTTTTCACCTCCTTTTTTTTGTTATTTGATAAAACTCAATTCCATTTGCTTGCTTTGCGCTTTGTTTGGCTCATTTTGTTTTGCCTGATTGAACGCTAAGGCCACTCCGATTAAAACAATGAATGATGCGCCGACAAAAAAGCCAATGTTGATTGCGCCGCTTGTTGCGGAAAATAAAATGCCGGCAAGCCCGAGCGTTGTAATCACATTTCCCGCCAACATTTTTTTTCTTCCCCCTAAAATATTTGATAAAAATAGAATGGCACCATTCGTGTGCACAATCGCACTCTTTTTTACATTAAATGATACCACGCCATTTCAATTGCTTACTTTGCCTGTCCGCCAACTTTCACCGCATTTTCATCATATATGCTGTTTAGCATTATGCTTTCGCCCACGCTTTTTACGTCCGATTTTGAGAAAATCACGTCGTTTGTGAGCACGCCTGTGCCGACAACAATTGCTGAAATGTTGTTTGAATGGCTGCTTGTCCTGATTTCTTTCACGGTCCCAACCTGTTTTCCGGCTGAATCCATTACACGCAATCCTTTGTATTCGGTCACGGGTGTCATGTTAAGCACCGCGCCTTGATCGCTCAGGGATTCGATGTAATCTTTTCCCACAAAGGTGTCCTCGCCAAAAAAGCCCCTGTCCATTTCAATCCCGTCAAAACTTAGTGAATTGGGGTCGAGCCTCACCTGCATGATTTTTCCGACTTCCTTTCCGTTTAAGGCCATGACTTTCTTGCCTTTCAATTCGTTAACTTTAATGCCCGTATTATAGGACTTATTGATTTCCCTAATTTCTTTCATTCAACCACCCAGTAACATATGGTGAAAGGCGCTAATATGGGTAAGCGGTCTGGGCTCAGACTTGTTGTACTAGCCAGGACAGTTTTTTGCCAGAAACTATTTTTCCATTGGTTTAGAATAAGCCCAAAGAATATTGTAAAAATCAAGGTACTCATTTGCAATAATCTCGTTTTCTATTACTATTGTGTGAATCGGGTCAACCCAAAGCGTGATGTAAACCGAGCCATTGCACACAATCTGCGTTATCTGGGAAGTCTTTGCCTGCTGGGTTTTGGGCAAAAGCCGCGCCTCGGTAAACTTTAGTTTGCCGAGCAAATTTTCCAGCCCCCCGGGGGTTTTATAGAAAAGCAGTTTTAGTTCTATTCCTTTTTTTATTCTTTCAATGTGAAAAGCGTGCATGATTTTGGTGTTCAGCAGGTTAAGCATGTTTTCATTTTCCGCAAGCCCATAAATCCAAATCTCGGATTGTTTTTCCAACAGCCCGAATATGTTGCTTTTTACGGCGTTCAATCCCTCGAGGGTATAAACCTTCGGGGTCTGGCCTGACACATATATTGTGTTAATATACGCCATTGCGGACTTGAGGTGCTCCAATTTTTCTTTTTCATCATTAATAATCAGCTCAGTGGTTAAGGCAACATATGCCTGTTTTCCCTCCTTGTAGGATAAAAAAACCAGGTTCCTTTCCTTGAGCTTAATCAGGGTATCATACACATTCGTTCTATGCATTCCCGTTCTTTTTGCCACCTGCGCCGCAGTGGATTCCTTATTTTTTAGGAGGTCCAGATAAACAACAGTTTGCATTTTTGGAATCCCCACAGACTCAAAAGCAGTTACTATGAGTTCATCGGTCACATATATTATTCCCTTTGAAGTTATTTTAAAGGTGTCTCAACCGCATTTTTTTGGCTCAAAGGCACAGTTCTTGAAAATCCGGCCGGGCGTATTTCCGGAAAGGGGGGTTTTTGGAAAAGCCTATTTGGTTGCCCCCCCAACCTTTAGAAATCCTGTGAAAGTTCATTTTTTCTTGTTCTTTCCAAGCTGCTTTTTTAGCCTCTCTATTTCGGCCTTCATTTTTATGGTCTCCGAGCGCGCAACAATAGGGCTGTTTGCTTTGGCGCTTTTAATTACCGCCTTGACTTTTGCCCTAAGCTGGTTTTCCCTGCGCTTTGATTCATTAAGGAGGTTTGTTACCGCCTGCTTTGCCTCTTTTTCCGAAAACGTGCTATCCTTGGTTGTTTTTTTGATAACATCTTCCAGAGCCTCCTTGCTTACGATCGCAAAACCTAGCCCCAACTTGGTTGCTTGTTCAACCAATCTATCAAGATTTTTTTGATCAAAACCTGATTCTTTTTTATTGCTCATATTTTCACCTCGCGATATTTTTTAATGAAACTACTACAAGAACAAATCCAAGCGCGAGCGCAACAAAGAACCCAAGCACCGAAAGCGTCGGCAACCCGTAAATAGGCAGGTTATTGCTCGCAACCATCGCAATAGAGGAGCCCACAACAATTGATGCGAGTATTATCGCAACCACAAGCCGGCTCATTATTTTATCCAGCTGCGCGGCGAAAATATCCAGGTTTTTGTGCTCAAACTCAAGCTTCACCTTTCCGCCCTCAATAATTTTCAAAATATTTCTGATGCTTTTGGGCAATGTGCGTGAGAGCGAGTCAATATCAAAAATCTGCAGCTTTAGCCTCTTAAAAATCTCTTTGGGCGTAAATTTATTTATCGCGAGCTTAAGCAGGTAGGGCTGGAATATTTCTATTGCGCTAAAATCCGGGTCCAATGCCTTTGCCGAACTTTCAACAAGCAGAAGCGACCTGCTTAGCAGGATGTATTCTTTCGGAATCCTTATTTTGTGCTTTGCAAGCAGAACCATCAAATCCGTTGCCGATTTGCCCAAATTAACCTGCTTCATTTCAAGCCCGTAATAGGTTTCCATTAAATCGGAAATGTCCTCCCTCAAACTCACAAGGTCGGTGTCTTCGGCAATCAGGTCCATTGCGGATAATTGAATCAGGATGTTGCCGACGTCGCAATCGATGAGATTTATGAACAGCCTTGAGAGGTCATCTATTTTCGACTGTTCAAGCCAGCCAATCAATCCAAAATCAACAAAACCAATCTTGTTTTTATTGACAAAAATGTTCCCAGGATGCAGGTCCGCATGAAAAAATCCGTGCTCGAGCAATTGCTTGAAGTACGCCTTAACACTAATTTTTGCGATCAACGGCTTATTTATCCCCGGAATTGTTTTTCCGGCAAGTATTTCAGTAAGGGGAGTTCCCTCGACATATCCCATAGTAAGTATTCTGCCCGTTGACAATTCCTCAAAATACTCTGGTATTACAACATTCAAGTCGTCTTTGAATATTTCCCTAAAACGCAAAATATTTTTTCCCTCCAAATTGAAATTAAGCTCTTTTTGAAGGCCCCTTTCAAACTCCTCAATTATTTCAGGGGAACCGAATTTTTTAAGGTCGGGGTTGCGCTTCTCGGCAAGTTCGGCAATATAATGCATTATTTGAATGTCCTGGCGAATTATCTCCTCGATATTTGGCCTTTGCACTTTTACCGCAACCACTTTTCCGTCTTTAGTTACGGCTTTATGCACCTGCGCAAGGGACGCGGAGGCCATGGGGATGCGCTCAAATGATTTGAAAACAGAATCAATGGGCTTTCCAAATTCCGCCTTAAACACCTCCTCAACTTCCTCATAACTAAATGGTTCCACGGAATCCTGCAGCGTTGCCAATTCTTCGCAAAGTTCCTCCCCAACAAGATCGGGCCTTGTGCTGATTATTTGCCCAAGTTTTACAAAAGTCGGCCCAAGGTCCTCAAGAAGCATTTTGGTTCTCTGGTGGGTGCCGTACTTATGGGATATTTTGCCCAATCTTTTTGAGAATAAGGGTATCTTCATCCTCATCCCGATGCTTTCAGCCGCCGACCTAAATCCATATTTTACAAGGCATTTGGCAATAAGCGCTACTCGATTGGCGCTGATTTTTTCTTTTTTAAAAGTGCTCATCTACTAATAGAGGTGGAAGATGGTAATAGATGCGAGCGGTATGGCAGGATAATTGTTGTACTGCACAATACAATTTTTGCTGTCCCCGAAAACAGCTTCAAATGCCTCTATGGT
>JANLHD010000087.1 GCA_024653865.1 archaeon
GCCAGGGAATGTCAACCCTGCTCAAAAAAATGGATGCCTCGCATTCAAAAATAATTTATGTGAACCTAAACGAGCTGTACACTCCGCTCATAAACCACCTAAAAGGCCTTGGCATTGACCCGCAAAAATTCTTTTTCGTCGACGCAATAACAATGACCTCGGACAAGGAGGCAACCTTGCACGACAATTGCATCTTTGTTAGCAGCCCCAACGCGCTAATAGAACTAAGCCTTGCAATCTCGCAATCCCTACACTCCCAGGAGGCGGACGCGATTTTGTTCGATTCTCTCTCGACGCTGCTCATTTACGAAAACGAATCAACCGTGACAAAATTCGTCCACTCACTCATAGGAAAAATCAAGGCAAGCGGGCTTGACGCCTACTTCACCGCGCTCGAAGGCGACTCGCAAAGCGAGGCAATAAAGGACCTTAGCATGTTCGTTGACCGGGTAAACACGCTCACCGAATTCGAACTCGGGAAAATGGGTTTTCCCACGCGGCACTTAGCAATGGCTCTGCCAAAAGACCCGCTAATCCAAAAAGGATTTTCAATCGGGCCTTCGCCATTCACGGAAAAACAAATCAAGGACAGGGCACAGCCAAGCAAGGTCGTCCAGGCGGAAATGAATTACCTTAAAAAACGCCTTGACGAAATGCAAGGGGACAAGGAAGTCACAAAAACGCTCTCCGAACTCAAGGGAAAAATGAGCAAAATCGACAACCTCACTTCGCTCCAAGAAGAGGTCAAAAGGCTCTCAGAAAAAATAGAAAAGGCATCGGAAAAAAAGAGCGAATCCCAAGTTGAAAAAAAGGCCCCTGAAGTCGACCCGCGCTTGGTGGAGCACATCGGAAAATTGAGCACAAAAATCGACGCGCTCGAGGAAAAACTCGCGGCAAAAATGCAGGCTGGCCAGGAAAGCGCAAAGCGCAAAACCCTCGAAAAGGAACTTTCATTCAAAAAAAAGCAGCTGGAACTCGAGCAAATGATGCGCGAATTCAACAAAGAGCCAATCAGGGCGCCGGTGAAGAAGTCTGAAAAAAACGAGTTCGACAAAAAAATCGAGGGAAAAAAACAATTGCTCACAAAAGCATACAGAAAAGGCTTTCTCTCCGCGGACTCCTACAAGAACGCAAAAAGCATGATAAACAAGGAAAAAAAGCGCGCCGAGCACTCCGTGCTTGTGGCATCGCTCGAAGCGCGCCTCCACGCCCTAAACGAGGCCTACGATTCCGGGCTAATTAGCAAGGAATCCTACCTAAAGGGCAAGGAACGCATAGAAAAGCTCCTGAAAAAGTAGAAACATTTAAAAGGAAAAAAGTTATTCTATATCTAAATCAATTTTTTGCGAGGGTCTGGATGGCAAAGAAAAAAAGTACCAAGAAGGTCGTGAAGAAAAAAACCACGGCAAAAAAGACAGTCAAGAGGCAAAAGGCTGCAGGCGCAAGCGCCAAGGTCAGCAGCATAGTTTCCTCTGTGGACATGGAAGGCAACCACTCGCTTTTGCGCGAAGCACTCGGCGATATCGCAAAAGAGCTAAACCAGCTGCGCGTAGAAAAGCAGGAACTCGAATCCACGCTTGACAACGTTGCCGGCGACATCAGCTCCACGCAAAACAAGGAAGTGCAGTTAAAAGAGCAATTATCCAAACTCGGTTCGGTTGAAAACGCGCTCACGCTCAAAAGGACAAGGGTGCGCAAAAAACTCGAGTCGGTAAAAACCAAAATCCAAAAGGTCCGCGACCTCTCCACAAAAATGGAGAACATCTGAACCAAAAAAAAAGAAAATTTTTTTGGCGGCCCGAAAGCTTCTTTATCCAGCCATTAGGCTAGGCCAATGTTAGGTCGTGGCAGGATTTTTTCGGTTTTTTATTCAGGCGAGTCTTAAGAAAGTTCAAGTGTGCCCTGATAGCCAAGCGGGACTGCAGAAAGTTCCATTTGGTTAAACTTTGTCAATTAAATAAAAAAACCTAATTTATAGTTCCAACAAAAAATTACTATTATTTATTTTGCGGAATTTTTCGGTTCTTCCAAAAGCTTCTTTACTGCAGTTACGTGTCCTCTTTCGCGGCGAATTTTTTTCTCGCGATCGGTAAGTGATTTATCCTGACGTTCAATACGAGAATGTATTTTATTAAGGGCACTTTCGATTTCTAATAATTCATCCCTTACTTTTGCACCAGCCAGTGCAAACGCAGAGGTTACATGTGTACTTTTCGATTCCAAAATTCTATTGCTGATTCTATTGCGGATGTCAGCATGCCTTTTAAGAAGTCGGTTATACTCTTGAATCAGCCCGCTAATTTTTTTTTTGCTCTAGTTTATTTTTTTTATATCGCCAAGCTTCTGTGGCTCGCCTTGGGTTTAAAATACGTTTTAAAATAGGAGTTTTCCGAATATTTGCCATAGAAAAAATATGTTTTAAGTGTATTTAAATATGCCTAAATGAGGAAACGAATCCCTTCCATTAAAATCACTAGTTCTCGCGGAAGATTTCCTGGTCAATGTAAATCTCAAAGCCCTTGTTGCTGATTTTGTAGGGCACGAGCCTCTTCGCGTGCCTAGAGCTCCTTAGCTTTAAAATCT
>JANLHD010000095.1 GCA_024653865.1 archaeon
CGCAAAAGTCCGAGAAAAGCCTTAAAAACGGAACTGCTAAGTTGATTATTATTGCCAAAAACACGCCGGAGCTCGCGAAGCAAAAGCTGGTTTCTTTCGCGGAAATCGGAAAAACCCCCCATTACGTCTTTGAAGGAAGCGCATTGGAACTCGGAAGTGTTTGCGGAAAACCCTTCACCGTCAGCGCGATGGTGGTGGAAAACGCGGGCAAGAGCAAAGTGCTCGAAGCAACAAAGTGATTGGCATTGAAAATCGGGCCCGCAGAAATAAGGTTCATCAACGCGCTTGACACGATTGCCAAGGTGAGCGCGAGGGATTGCTTTGTGGAGGAGAACACGATTGTGTTTCTCGTGCCCGAAGACAAGATAAGGCAGGCAATAGGGAAAAACGGAGTGACAATTGAAAAGGTAAGGAAAACGCTTGGAAAAAACGTGGAGCTCTTCGAGTACACAAAGGAGCCGCAGCAGTTTTTTTTGAAGGCATTTTACAAGGCAAATATCGAGGGAGTTGAAATAAGAAAGCAGAAGGAAAAAACCATTGCAGTGATAAAGGCGGACAACGCGAACAAGAAAATAATTCTCCGCAACCTGCGAAGGCTTGGCAAAATAAAGGAACTTGCGAAAAGGAATTATGAAATAGATGAAGTAAGAATTCGGTGAAATTTAAAATTTTCGGGAAAAATGGGTTGTTTGATTATGGCGGGAGAATTTGCGGCAAAAAGCCTCCAGAAGAAGAGGAAAAAATGGAGGAAAAAAGACCGCAAGCACCAGAAGAAGATAAAGATGAAAATGGGGCAGGACAAGAAGGAGGATTTGCTCCACGGTTCGCCTCAGGCAAAGGGCATTGTCATTGAAAAGCGCGGTGTGACAGCAAAGCAGCCGAATTCCGGAATAAGGAAATGCGTGAGGGTGCAGCTCATAAAGAACGGAAAGCAGTTGACCGCACTCGCACCCAAGGACGGCGCAATTAAATTTATTGATGAGCACGACGAGGTAACCTTGGAAGGAATCGGCGGAGCCCAGGGAGGGCCTAAGGGGGACCTTTGGGGAGTCAAGTACAGGGTTACGCACGTGAACGGAATAGCGCTTGAAATGCTAAGAAAAGGCAAGAAGGATAAGGTAAAGAGGTAATTAAAATTGTCTGAAAAAGAAAAGGAAACCGCAATCACGCAAATGCTTGTATTTGGCAAGTACGATCCCGCAGAGGTAATAATTCGGGACCCGAGCCTTATGAGGAACGTTAGCCTCGAAACCAAAAAAATTCCCCACACATTCGGAAGGGGCACGCGCAAGAGGTTCGAGAAGGGAAGCGTTAGCATTGTGGAGAGGCTCGTGAACAAGCTCATGAGAAGCGGCCAGGGGAAAAGAAAGCTCTCTGGAAAATACATCCGCAACAGGCAGGGCTGCGGGAAGAAAGTCCAGGCAATGAACATAGTTGAAGATGCATTTGACATAGTGGAAAAGAAGACGCAAAAAAACCCCATCCAGGTCCTAATTGACGCAATACAAAACGCGGGGCCAAGGGAAGACACGACAAGAATCAAGAAAGGCGGGGTTTACTACACGGTTTCCGTGGACGTTGCGCCGCTCAAAAAAGTGGA
>JANLHD010000097.1 GCA_024653865.1 archaeon
ACCACTTCCTAGGGCTAGGCGGGCTTCTTGCCACAATGAACATACACGGAAGGGACTGGCCGATAACAATCTACGGCCCCAAGGGAATTAGGGGCAAGGTCGAACAAACGCTAGAACTCGCAATGCTACGCCCCGGATTCGAAGTCAAATGCACAGAGGTTTCTTTTGGAAAAGTTTTGGAAAAAGAAAAATTTTCAATCGAAGCATTCCCCCTCAAACACGAGGTGGATTGCTTCGGATACGTTTTCAAGGAAAAGGACAAGGAAGGAGAATTCGACAGGCAAAAAGCGCTAAAGCTTGGCGTGCCCATCGGACCCATGTTCAGCCAGCTCCAAAACGGAAAAAATGTCACTGTAGAGGGAAAAACAATCAAGCCCGAACAGGTGATGGACAAATCAAAGGCAAGGCAAGGAACCAAAATCTCCATGGTGTTCGACACA
Source organism: archaeon (assembly GCA_024653865.1). Taxonomy (GTDB): domain Archaea; phylum Iainarchaeota; class Iainarchaeia; order Iainarchaeales; family Iainarchaeaceae; genus UBA493. The sequence continues at coordinate 441 of JANLHD010000097.1, forward strand.
CTGCCCTCCCCCTCATACCACAAGGCAATCAAGGACTCGGACGTCTTGATTCACGAAGCCTCTTTTTTGGAGGAGAGAAAGGATCGGGCAAAAGAAACCATGCACTCAACAGCACTGCAAGCCGCGCAAGCAGCGAAAAAAACGAACGCAAAAAAACTCGTGCTCTTCCACCTAAGCGCACGGCACAAGGAGGACGAAAAATTCGAAAACGAGGCGCGCAAAGAATTCCACGACGTGGTCGTGGCAAAGGATTTGCTGGAGATTGACGTTTGAAAAAGAGTAAAAATCAATGCCTGTAAAAAGCGTCGATTTTTTATATAATAAAAGAATTAAAATATTAGGTGATTTAATGCGAAACCCAATTCACAGGCCAAACAGAAGAAAAGAAATTGCTCCAGAATCAAACATGTATAACGGACCTACCAAAGTATTTACTAGGCCATTGGCAAAATCAATACTTTACCCTGCCCTCCCCGCTCAAGACAACTTAAAACGCCCAAAACCAACCCGTCTTGCCACCGCAACAAAAATGGACGGCAGCGGTGTAATTGAAGGACATTACCTTGGAAGAAGGAAAACGGACAAAAAATAATTGCCCAAGTGAAATGCCAATATCCAAGAAAAGCGGCCCTGATTTTCAACAACAATGTATTTATTCTGTAATTTCATATTCTACGTCATGAAAGCAGTAATACTCGCGGCGGGAAAGGGAGTTAGGCTTCGGCCGCTCACGGACCAGATTCCAAAGTGCATGGCGGCTGTAAAGGACAAGCCAATGCTCGAGCACATTCTGGACAGGCTCATTAAAGCCGGGGTAGACGAGGCGCACCTGGTCGTTGGCTACAAAAAGGAAATAATAGAGGACCACTTCGGCCCCGAATACGCGGGCATCAAGCTCAACTACTTCGTGCAAAAAGAGCAAAAGGGAACCGCGCACGCCGTGAGCCTTGTCGAAAAATACATCGACGACAAATTTATCATAGCGAACTCGGACGTGATTACCGGCACAGGCAATTACAAAATGCTCGCGACAACGGACGAATTCGAGCAGGTCGACGGCCTCATACTCGCAAGAAAAGTAAAGGACCCATGGAGGTTTGGCGTGCTTAAAACAAACGAGACCGAAGTGGTTGGCATCGTGGAAAAACCCGACCCCGGCAACGAGCCAAGCAACCTCGTGAGCATGGGAATCTACAGGTTCCGCAAGGACTTCTTCGAATCAATCAAAAACACGCCTCTCTCGCCGCGAAACGAATACGAACTCGTGGACTCAATAAAGGATTACATTGTGCGCAACAAAAAGGTCGAATACAGGCTTTCCACGGGAAGCTGCGCGGACATCGGCAACATGGACGATTTGCAGCGCGCGAACGAAATGCTCGACGAAATATTCCCAAAATGAATTTTCAAAAATTACTTTGTGCTAAAAGATTGCCCGAGCTTCAAAATAACAGGAATCGTTTTGAGGTTGCTCTTGTCTATGCGCTCCTTGAAATCAACCGGGTCCGCGATAATCGAATCGAATGAATTATAGTGCATTGGAATCACGAACTTTGGCTTCATGGACTTGGTCGCGCGCACGGCATCAATCACATCCATTGTCGAAGAGCCGCCAATCGGGAGAATTGCCACATCGCACGCGGTACCCACAAAAGAATCCGTAAGCGCGGTATTGCCCGCGAAAAATACCCTTTCGCCGGATTTCTCAAAACAAAAACTCAATGGGTAAAATGAGTTTGGGTAATGCGCCCCGGTGACCTCGATTTGAATACCGCGCAAATTGAACTTGTCACCGATCTTCACGTTGTGCTTTTGCGTTGAAGGAATGCCCAGCTCGTTTAGCACCGATTCGTGGCCGACGACAACCGAGCCCTCGCGCATCGCAATTTCCGAAACAAGCGCTCTGTCAAAGTGGTCAAAATGCTCGTTGCTCACAAAAATCGCGTCAATTTTCGACAATTTTTTGGATGACACCGGGCATTTCTCATTGAACTTCATCGCCATGTCACCCACCGGCTCGTTTATGAAAGGGTCCACAAGGAACGTTGCACCGGAAAACTGAAGTTTGAAAAAGGAATGCCAAAGGAACTGGATCTTCAAAGATGACCACTCGCGCAAAGAAGTAAGAGAAACCGTGTATATTAAGCTTCCCTCCGAAAAAAGCGAGTGGCACGGCAGGAACTTGCCACAAGCGCGGCAAAAAGTTTAACTAAAAGTAGAATGCAATATTTCTTCATGAAAAAAATCGTTTTCCTGCTTGCCCTTCTCGCATTCCCAGCCATCGTGCAATCGGCAAGCATAGAAACACTTGACATACTGGTCTCAATCGACCAGTCCGGAAACGCGGGCATCACGGAAACCTACATCATACAATTCACAAGCCCCTTCGAGGAGCGAGAATTCCAGGACAAGGCAATAGAAAATTCCTCAAGCGTTTCCGCATGGATGGCGGATTATGAATTCTTCACGCCGCACTTTGCGCTGGACACGACAAGAATAAGAAACTCCTCGATAAGCTACGCACCGGAATTCAAGAGGCTCGTTTTTGAATACACTTTGAAGGACTCCTTTGCGCGGCTCACGGCGAATGAACAGAGGGCAAATTTTTTCATAATAGACGATAGGCAACTTGGGTCATTCATAGAATCCGGAAGCGTCATAGTCCCGGAAAACATCACGCTGAGGATAAGGTTCCCGCCGGGTGCTGAAATAGACCAGCAAAGGCTGCCGGAAAAGGCGGTCGTTTCCAACAACGAAATACTGCTAAGCGGCATACAGAGCAACAATATCAGAATCACCTACATGGTGCCAAAACCCATTGTTCCGACCACGGATTTGGTGGAAGGAATTTCAAACCTCTACCTCTTCATGGCCCCGGTTGCAATCCTTCTTATCGTCGGCTACATCAAGCGCGACGAGATAGAGGAAAAAGTGGAAGATTATCTTGTGAAGCACTCGAAAATAAATAAAAGGGAAAACGACGAGGACATCAACCTCGATTTTGACGAGAACCCCTAAACGATTTGTGCCTCTTGATTTCGCCCTGCGCCACGCCGGAAAATTTTACCCCCATTTTTTTGAGGACATTCTGCACGCTGTAATCGTCCGTAATAACCTCGAACTTCTCGCCCCTGCCGCGAAACTCCATGGATAGCGCAATTATCGAGGCGTCCGCATCGCCCAAATTTGTCCCCGATTCTCCCGCCTTCTCCCAGGTAGTTTGCATCGAAAGCGGGCATGGGTCCTGGATTGCCAAAAGCCCTGTTGAAAGCGCGTTTTCGGCGAGGCTTTTGCTCCGAAAATCCCTCCACTCCGCAAAAACCTTCGAGGTCGTGAAATAGCGGTTGCCCTCATCGAAAGAAAAATTCTCCGAGTTCAAAAGCGCCGCGGCGTCAAGAATGTAGATCAAAAGTACCCCGCCATGCCAATTTATGGGTTTGCAACGCTTTTAATATTAATTATTCACTTAATTAATCGTTGAAAACATGGCGCCAACCGACAATGTCTCTAGCCTGAGCGAAATAGAGAGAAAAACCCTCAGGGTTCTTTTCCAAAACCCCCAAACAACCGGGGAAATAGCGTCCGCATCGGGGCTCAACATCGATTCGGTGAGAAGGGCGATCAACTGGCTCGAGCAAAAGGGGTTCGCCCAAACACAAACACAAAAGAGCACGAGGCTCTTGCTCACAAAAGAAGGAAATGACGCGCTCGAAAAAGGCCTGCCCGAAGAGAGGCTTTTGAATGCGCTATCTGAAAAAAACGCGGCGACTTTTTCCGAAGCAATGAAAAAAGCCGGCCTTAGCCAACAGGAGTTCAACGTGGCCCTTGGCATAAACAAGCGCAACGCATTTTTGGCGATCACAAAAAAAGAAGAGCCCATGCTGCTTCTCACAGGGGTGAGTTCGGAAACAAAAAACCCGTTCCCCGAAAAAAAGGCATTGGAGGAAATTTTTGCGCGAAAAAAACCATCCGACCAGAATGCCGCAAAATCGCTCCTGTCACGGGGGCTTGCGGAAGAGAAGGAAGAATCGGAGCTTCGCGTGAAAATCACCCCGCAGGGAAACGCGGCGCTGAACACAAAGGAATTTTCCGAAGAAAGAAAATACAACATCCACGAAGCCGTGCCGCAAATCTATCCGGGAAAAAAACAGCCGTACGTGCAGTTTCTCAATAACATAAGAAGAAAGCTCGTTGGATTGGGTTTTAAGGAAATGCAAGAGCGCCTAATCAATCAGGAATTCTACAATTTTGACGTCCTCTTCCAGCCGCAAAACCACCCCGCAAGGACCTGGACCGACACATACCAGCTCACCTACCCCAAAATAGGCAGGCTCCCGGCAAAAGAAAAAGTGCTTGCAATAAAAAATGCGCACGAACATGGCGGAAAAACAAACTCGAGCGGATGGGGTTATAAGTGGAGCGAGGAAATTGCCTCAAGGCTCATGCCAACCGCACACGGAACAGCTGCGGACGCCAGGCAAATGGTGGAAGGAGTCGAGTATCCGAGAAAATACTTTGTGATAAACAGGTGCTTTAGGCCGGACGTCCTTGACGCAACACATTTAATAGAATTCAACCAGCTCGACGGCTTCATAGTTGGGCCGAACCTAAACTTTGCGAACCTTCTTGGAATACTCAAGGATTTTGCAAAAGAAATAGCAGGAGCAGAGGACGTCCGATTCTACCCGGACTATTACCCTTTTACGGAACCCTCCGTTCAATTGTCCGCAAAGCACCCAGAACTTGGATGGGTGGAATTTGCGGGCGCAGGAATATTTAGGCCGGAAATTACCCAAAGCCTTGGAATCAAAGGAAACGTGCTCGCATGGGGAATGGGAGTGGACCGGCTCGCAATGTTCAAGCTCGGAATAAAGGACATAAGGCACCTATTCTCCGACGATTTGAAGTGGCTGCGCGAGAGCAAAATGGTGATGGAATGAAAACATTGCTGAATATTACCGCGGCATTGAGAAAAACGAAATGCCGCACATATGCGGTACAGCCGATCGCAAGCGGCTTGGTGATGGAATGAAATCACACGCTGCAAAAAAAAGGACAATAAATGTTCCGCAAGCGGACATAAAAGTTCTCAGGGGCATGGTAAGCGAACACGCCGGGCTTCCAGAAGTCAGCAAAAGAATTAGGCATCTAAAAATCCGAATTGCAGAACTGGGAAAAGAGAGGCGGCGGAATGCGAACGATGGCATGAGAAAAAAACTTTCCGGCGAAAATGAACTGCTAATAGCCGAGCTTGGAAAACTGCAGGAACAGGCGCAGATATTGACAGCAAACTTTGAATATGCAAAACGCCAACTTCAAATCATTCACGATTCAAAAAACGGGCACGGTAGGTGAATGCAATGCCGACGATAAATTCGAGCAAAAAGGACCTCGAGAGCCTTGTGGGAAAAAAATTCTCCCAAAAAGAGCTTGAGGACGCGCTCATGTTCGTGAAAGGCGAACTCGACGCAATAAACGGCGATGACCTAACAATTGATGTGAAGGAAACAAACATGCCGGACCTTTGGAGCACTGAAGGAATCGCACGCGAATTGCGCGCAAGAATGGGCATCGAAAAAGGAATCAAAAAATATCATGCGGAAAAGGCAAGAATAAGCTGCACGATAGAAAAGAGCGTAGAAAAAACAAGGCCATTTATTGCGTGCGCAATCGCGAGAAATGTGAAGGTAACAGAGAAATTTCTCGTTCAGATGATACAGCTCCAAGAAAAGGTCGGAATGACATACGGGAGAAAAAGAAGGGAAACGGGGATTGGCATTTATGATTTCGACAAGATGAAACCGCCGATATTCTATCGCGGCTATAAGGACAATGAAATAGAGTTCATCCCGCTCGAATATCGCGTGAAAATGCGCCCGAGTGAAATACTCACAGAGCACCCCAAGGGAAAGGAATATGCGCATCTTCTAAAGGGCGCCGAATTCTTCCCTATAGTTATCGACTCAGCAGGGGTTGTCGCATCAATGCCGCCAATAATAAACTCCGAAACAACGGGCAAGGTAACCGAAAAAACCTCAAATATATTCATAGAGGTAACGGGATTTAATTGGAACACGGTGAACGTTGCGCTAAAAGTAATGTGCATGGCGCTTGCTGATAGGGGCGCCAAGCTCGAGGCAGTCAAAATAAACTTTCCTAAAACAAAATCTTATCCAACACAAAGCATCGAAACCCCATTTTTTGGCACCAAAAAAATTTCCCTGGACACCGAATACGCACAAATGGCAATTGGAACAAAAATGAATGCAAGCCAAATGTCGGCAATTCTCCAGAAAGCCGGAATGCATGCAATTGCACAGGGAAAAAAAATCATGGTCGAATACCCGGATTACAGGATTGATATTTTGCACCAAGCCGACATTGTGGAGGATATATTAATTGGGCACGGATACAACAACATCATGCCGCAGAAAGTGGAACTAAGCGTTGCGGGGGAAGAACTTAGCGAAAAACTGTTCCTTGACAAGGCTCGTGATGTGTGCATAGGCCTTGGGCTGCAGGAAGTTTTGACCTTTAACCTTAGCTCAAAAGAAAAACAGCTCGAAAAAATCATGGCAAAAGACGAGCTTGTGCAGATTGCAAACCCCGTGTCTGTAAACTGGGAAGTCATGAGAAAGAGAATCGTTCCGGAACTTCTGGACTTTCTCGCAAAAAATAAGCACGCCGAATATCCGCAAGGGATATTCGAAATAGGCACATGCCTCTCGATTGACAAAAATTCTGACACAATGGTTAGGCAGACCTATAATTTGGGGATTGCAATCAGTGACAGCCGCGCCAACTTCACCCGCATAAAATCCGTATTGGATGCGATAACAAAAAATCTCGGGATTGACTATCGCCTTCGGGAAACAAAATCCGCGTTTTTGGACAACTCAAAGGCAGGGGATATTTTGGCGGGAAAAATGTCTGGCTTTATCGGCGAGATTTCACAAAAATGCGCACAAAATTTTTCGCTCGAAACTAAAACTATAGTGCTCGAAATAGAACTCGTGCAATAACTAAAATAACCTTGTTTGCTTGTGGCCATCTACCGGTTCCAGGGCTTCGGGGCCAGGTGGCTCATCTTCTTCAATAGGCTCCTCTTCTTCCAAAACAGGCTCTTCATAAAAAACCCTCTTGGGCTTCGCGTGCAACGCCCTTAACTTTTCCGATTCCGAAAAAATCGACCCGGATTTTTTCGACCCCGGCTTTGCCCCAAGCATGAACGCTATTTCCTTCTCCCCGAGCCCGAAGAGCGCCGAGAGCTCCACCGCCTTTTTTTTGTCCGCAAAAAGCATGCGCAAGTACGGGAGGTCCTTTGAAACGACGCTGCGCGAAGAGGAATGCGTGAGGTCGCCGATTTTTTTCCCTAGCCCTGCGCGCATGGCGCGCTCGGAACTGCTTTTTGAAAGCATTGAGAGCAGCATTGGAAACTGGTACATCACAAAATCGTGCGATACTTTTCCCTTGGAAAATGCCACGCCCTCCGCGGCAAGCGCCGAACTGTAGCGCAAAAAACCCCAATGCTGCCGCCTATAAATCCTGCCGTTGAAAATGTCCGCGCGTGAAAGCCGGTTGAATGCGAGCGCAATGTCCTCAAAATTCGCATACTGCCTGGGAATGTTCTCCTCCACCCACCTAAAAATCATGTCGTTAGCAAGGTCGCTCTTCGACCTTGCCTCGCGGACATCCGCAAAATTTGTGCC
>JANLHD010000068.1 GCA_024653865.1 archaeon
GGTTAACAGCCAGATGCTCTACCTGCTGAGCTACCGGGGCAAAAAAACCACTAACTAGTTCTTTTCGGCCAAAATTGACCTATACAATAGGATTTCCATAGTAATAAAAAAGTATTTACCCAAGCCCCGCCAAATCGCAAAACCTTATTATTTCCAAAAGCCCAGAATAGTAGGAAGATTCCCATGGTAAAGATAACGCCTTTTGATTTCACTGTGCTTGTTTTGGTGCCTCTTGCATCACTCGCCCTTGTGCTCGGCATCCGGTATTTTTTTTACCGGAAAAAAGAGCCCCAAATTTGGCACATGCGCTCCGAGCAGGTGATTAAGGAGGAATTGCGCGACGCGTTTGCGGTGGAACCAATAATTTCTGAAACCGGGCCCGAGGATGTCGATGCAATCCTTGCCGACCTTGTTTCCATCTCAAAAGAGCGGGACCCCGCAATTACGACAAGGTTTTATGTCAGGGGCGAGGATGAAAAGAAAAGGCCTTTTGTTGCCGCAACAATTATTTCCAAAATCGCGGTCGAGGAAAAACGCAGCCACTGGTTTTTTTACGCAATCAAGACGGGCAGTTTTACCGGGGGGCCTGGGCTAATAAAATCCGGTAAGTGGCTGGTTGCATATGAATACAAGAACCTTGAGGAATTCAAAAGCGATTTGGACAGGTTCTTTGCGCTCTCGAAGCGCGCGGAATACGCCGCACTGTGACAAACGCGCGCAGTGCTTGGAAATTCGGCGGTCGCAACGTTTATTAACAAGAAAATTGTTTGTTTTCTAGGTGATTAAATTTGCCTCAGCAACATTTTGACGAATTCGAAAAGCACATTCAATTAAGGGACGAGCACAAAAAGAAGGCGGAGCACAAGAGAAAAAACGCTTCCAAGTTGCCGATTGTTGGGACGCTTGATGAGTGGCTCGCGAAAAGGCACGAGTCCAAGGCAGCCCACCACGAAAGCTTGGCTTTCGAGAGCGCGGAAAAGCACGCACAAGCCGTGAAGACAAAGCAGAAGCTCTAAAAAAATTGCGCTCTTTTTTTTCGAAAAAATTTACTAATTTAATTAAGCGCAGCAGGTTCTTTCCGCCGCGCTTTTTACATTTTCTTTTTGTTCGCGAAGCAGTTCTTTTTCTTTTCCGATAACGCTTTTTACATTTTTCTTTTTGTTCGCGAAGCCATTCTTTTCTTTTTTGGCTCAGCTTTTTTCTTTTCTTCCAAGAAAAGAAAAAAGGTGAGTGGGCAGGCCCCAGGGTGGATTAACTTTTTGGGCAAGGGTTGTGCCCTAATCCTCTCTTGCTTCCGTTTGGCCCTGAGCATTGAGTGAGAGAGTTACCGCTGCTCCCTTCCGGGCCTTGCGGGTTTGGCTCCGCCAAACAATCTCAGGGGTCAGAAGGTCATCGGCGGGAAAAGGAACCCAGGCCAAAGAGCAACCGCCCCTGGGGCTTCGGCTCCGGCTAAAGCGGGTTTCCGGTAACAGGGGACCGCTAATTCCCCAGACTAGCCCATCAGATATTGCTATAACAACTATAAAAAGCCTTTATTTTCTGAAAAATCAAGAGAGTTACATGGCTTTTTAAAGCCTTTATTTTCTGAAAAATCAAGAGAGTTACATGGCTTTTTAAAGCCTTTATTTTCAACAATTCGAGGACAGCAAGAGGTTTTTTGTTTCAAATAAGAACTTTTTAACACTCTGATTGATTTTTTGGGGTTTGTTAAGCCCAATTAACATTATTTCGAGGAAAAACGAAAAATTAACACTTATACATAAGTGATTTGGGGGTTTTTTGGCATTTTTTTGGAATAAAGCGTTATAAAGGCGGTATACATAAAAGTGAACGCATATAAAGGAGATAAGCATCAAATATACCAGAATCTTTGAGTTTACTGGCTATTTAGGCCATAAACCGGACCAATATAGGGGTGAAACTGATGAAATCTATCGTGGAAAATGCAATAAATACCGAATCCAAAACCGAGGACCGCCTCGAGGAGTTCGGAACGCCTAAAATCATGGTTATAGGCGCAGGAGGAGCGGGATGCAATGCGGTCAACAGGATCGCAAACATGGGAATAGCAGGAGCCCAGCTTGTTGCGGCCAACACAGACAAGCAGCATCTGGCAATGATCAACGATGAGTTGACCAAAATCCTCATAGGTAAGAGCGTAACAAGGGGCCTTGGAGCCGGCGGATACCCGGAAATAGGCGCAAAGGCAGCGGAAGTTAGCCGCTCAGCCCTTGAAGAAGTGCTTGACGGCGTCGACATGCTCTTTATCAGCGCGGGAATGGGAGGAGGAACCGGGACAGGTGCGGCACCCATTATAGCTGGAATTGCCAAGGGACAAGGAGCAATTGTAATAGCAATTGTCACCTACCCCTTTGCACTCGAAAAAGCAAGGCTGGTTAAGGCAGAGGAAGGAATCGAGGCACTAAAAGAGGTCACGGACACGGTTGTTGTAATCGACAACAATAGGCTGGTTGAACTCGTGCCGAACCTGCCAATACAGGACGCATTCAAGGTGGCGGATGAGGTAATCGCAAGAACGGTCAGAGGAATCACCGAAACCATCACACAGCCCTCGCTCATCAACCTCGACTACGCGGATGTTCGCTCAATCATGAGCAACAAGGGACTTAGCGTTATTGCGGTCGGCGAATCAAAGAGTGTTGACAAGGTGAACGAAGTTGTTGCGGACACGCTCAAAAACGCGCTCCTTGATGTTGACATCAGCGGGGCAACGGGCGCACTCATACACATCACGGGCGGGCCTGAATTGACCCTTGGTGAGGCAAACCAGATTGGTGAAATGCTAACTGACAGAATCGACCCCAAGGCATCGGTAATCTGGGGCTCAAGGGTTGACCCGACTTTTGAGAACAAAATCGAGGTCATAACAATCTTCACTGGAGTCAAGAGCCCATACATCAGGGGACCTAGCGCGGCAAGCGCGGGCGACCGCAGAAAGGGCAGCTCAAGCAGCGCAAAAAGGGACCCATTCGACATGGATTACCTATAAATGATTTACTGCGGGAGCGAGAGTTCCCGCAAACTCTTTTTCTTTTTGGCCACAAAACTTTAAATTGCACATAGCCTGATTTTATTTGATGCCAAAACCGAAAAGACCAAGAAAAAGTCTCGAAGTTAGCGACCAAGCGGGAAGAACATTATCAAGACAGGAACAAAGAGATGTCAATAAGACACTTAAAAGCCAGGGAGTTAATGATTTAAGTTCACTTAACAATTACTGGCCAATGGCAGAATATAATCTAATTGCCAACCGCCGTCTCCATGGAATGTTGCACCCGGATAATTTAACCGGGAGGTTATCGCACAAAATAAATAAAATCGTAGAAGGCTTTATGCTGGGCACAGAAATTCCGAGAATGGCTGCAGAAATAGGCGGGCCAAAAAACATGCGCGTGCTTGAAATAGGCGCCCACAGCGGAAGGCTGGCTGAGCACCTTATAAGGAAATTTGGCCTCAAGCCGGAAAACTACACAATTGGAGACATTGATTATCCAATTGACGACAGACAGATTGGGCCTCGGCTTGTGAAGCAGCCTTTTTTGTGGGTTAAGCAGGGAAAAATGAAAAAAGTGCACGTGAACCTGCTAACGCAGCCGCCAAAATCAGTAGGAAAGGTGCACCTTATACTTGTGCCAAATGTGGACGGTTCACCGACAACGATCAAATCTTTAATCCATCTATATTCCCCATTGCTTGAACCGGGAGGCAAGATTATTGTAAACCGAATTTCCCGTTTTTACAGTATTTCCGAGGAATATGCCAAGGAAGGAATAGAACTTCGCTTCTTTCCCCAATATCAGGGGACATTGCATATCATCAAAACAAAATAGTCAGAAGAACAGCGGCAGGGCGTTGATGAAGAGCAACGTGAGTATGCTAATCAAAAAGAACTTTGCAATGAGCTCTTGCTTTTCCTTCCTTGATTTTCCCGAAAACTTCACGTAGGGCAAGAACAGAAGCGCGGCCATTCTCCCGCCATCGAATGGTGGCATTGGCAGGAAGTTGAGCGCGGCAACCAAAAAGTTCAGCAGGAACAGCCAGAACAGGAATTCTATTATGAGGGTTGCAATGGTCGCGAACAAAACATAGGACTGGGGCAATTCAAATGCTTCGTTCCTAACCCCCTGCGGGACAAAGCCGTACTGCCCGAGTTCATTTGGCTCGATAGTGACCGTTACCTGTTCAGAATTGCGTTCGAGCAAAAATGTTTTTGCGTCGTGCCTGTTTTGCCCGAGCGCTCGCGCAAGGCCTGCTGGATTGTTTATTGCCACCGCATTTATTGCGAGGATTTTATCCCCCTCCTCAAGTTTTCCAAATGCGGGGGCAGGGTAGGTTGAGCCGCAAAAAGTGGTTTGCTCAAGAACGCCGGCAACGGCAACGCCCGAAAAAATTTGGCCTTCAACCCCGGGGAAAAATTGGTCCGAAACCGGGCCAACAACCGAAATTGCGCCAAACAGCACCACCCCTGTGATTAGCATTACAACAAGGTTCGCCATAGGGCCTGCGGCGAGGAAAGGCAATACCTTCTCGTCCTTTGCCCTCGAAATTTCCCCCTCGTCAGGCTCCACAAATGCGCCAACCGGAAGAAAGCCGAACAATATTACTCCGGTGGATTTTATTTTGAAGCCCTCGCGCCTGCCGACAATCCCGTGCATTCCCTCGTGCACGAGCAAAATTATGAGCAGCGAAAGCCAAGCGTGAAGCGGCGGGCTGATTGGAACGCCGGGAATCTCAACCCCGGGAATGAGCGGCGCAACTCCCGGGCAGCTGCGAATTCCCAAAAGGTATTTTGAAACAATGTCTAGCGCCTGCAAAAAAAGCGAGAAGAGCGTGAAGCCCGCGAGACCCATCAATCCGAACGAAACCACGAGCGCGGGAAAATAAGGGCCAACAAGAAGGTTGTTTGAGAACACGCCGTCAAAAAGAATGTCTAGCCCAAGAAATCCAAGCGAGAGGCCGGCAAAGGATGCGAGAAAAAGCAAGGCCCTCTTTGCCTTCGGAAGGTTTCTCCCGTAAAGGTAATCAACCGCGATTGCGCCAAAGCCCAAAATTAGCCCTACTGTTGTGAAAGCATCGATGAATTTTTCGTGCTTTGCCATTTTGTCAAAAAAACCCAGGGGTTTTTTGCTTTTTATTAGGGAAATCAGAAAGAATGTGTCGTGCTTTGTGAATGTTTTGATAAGGAAGGTGATAAGCGCCGAAACAAGGAGAAAGCCGATTATTAGCACTGGAAAGTCGGTTGCCATTAGTAAACAATTGCGGCGGCGGTTTAATAACCTTTTGCGGATTTTGAGGGAAAAGGCTCCTTCAAAAGAGGAGTGATTTTTTGGCGATTTTTTTTCACTACACCAAAACAAATAAAAAAGAGTAGTGGCTAAATTAGTCACTACCGAACTGTTGTTCGGAGTGAACCAAAGGAGTTTTTATTTTGGAATCAATTGAGGAAATCAAAAGAAAAAAACTGGAGGCGCTTTCCAATGGAGGGAAAAAAATGGAGAATAAAATTGAAGTCGGGGATTCGGATTTCGAAAAGCAGGTTATAGAGCGCTCGAAAAAAACCCCCGTGCTCGTGGACTTTTGGGCATCGTGGTGCATGCCGTGCAGGATTTTGGGGCCAACGCTTGACAAGGTCGCGGATGATTACAAGGGAAAATTCGTGCTCGCAAAGCTAAATGTCGAGGACAACCAGCAGATGAGCGAAATGTATTCGGTGATGAGCATTCCCAGCGTGAAGCTTTTCAAGGGAGGGGAGGTCGTCGACGAGTTCGTGGGCGCGCTTCCGGAGCAAATGGTAAGGCAGTTCCTTGACAGGGCGCTTTGAATGATAGATTTTGCGTGCAAAAAGGTGAGCCACGAGGACCTTGTGCGCTGCTCATACAATTTGAACAAGACCGAGTACAACGTGCTTTTGGAAATGCTAAAAGGCGGCGGGGGAAACGCGTCGGAATTGGCGAAAAAAATGGGGCTTGAAAGAACCACTGTGCACAAGGCACTCACCGCACTTGCCGAAAAATCGCTCGCAAAAAAAACGCAAATCAACCTCGAGCACGGCGGGTATGCGTTCACCTATGCGCCAAAGGATAGGCAAAAAATTCGCCAAGAACTTTCGGCAATCATCAATGATTGGCACCAAAAGGCGCTAAGGGAGGCCAATTTCTTTTAATGCACCCTGAACTTAAAAAAGGAAAAATTTTATTAAGGACATATGTCCATATGGTATTATGGAAACAATAAAATTTCAAATTGAGGAAAAAAAGGCAAAAAGGTTCAGGAAAAGGGCCATGGGTTCCTACGGGTATTCCAAGGGGGCGGTTAGCAAGGCGGCGAACAATGCAATTGATTTGTGGTTGGATAGAACCGACGGAAAAAAATCCACCCTTAATGCAAAGGACATTCGGGGAATAGTTTCGGGGCTTGAGGGAAGTTCTTTGGAAATAGAGAAAAAATCAATGAAAATGTTCGGCAGGGAATGATTGGATTGTTCCTGATAGACACAAAT
>JANLHD010000100.1 GCA_024653865.1 archaeon
ACCACCTGGTGAACCTGCTCCCGGTGCTCGAGGAAATCCACTCGCTATTCCAGCTCTGCCGCACAGAAATGGAAAAAACCCAAAGCCAACTCGGAGGCGAGGTCGAGGGGCACGCAAAGGAAATGAACCAATTAATCACCCTGCTCAAAAGAAACAGGGACCTCGAGGAGGCAAGGATAACAAAGATACGCGAACGGGGCATTGAGGCCGTGGTTGAGACAATCGCGACACCCGAACTCTACGCCGACCTCGAGCAAAAAACCCTCGGGCTCCTTTTGAAATCATCCTACTTAACCGAAAGAATAAGGGTACTTGAGAGGAAAAAAGAGCCGCAAATGGCAACAAAGGGCGCGCAAAGAAATGTCCTCGATTTGCTCGAGCAAAGGGAAAACGAACTCGCGGCCCTTCGCAAAAAATACGAGCAAACAAGGAAAAATTCCTTTTTGGGCCTCGTGGAAAAAGAATCCTCGATCGAAATCGAGCACGAATTGAACCAGCTCGCACGCGCACTTGACTCGAAAACCTCACTTATGAAAAAATCGTTCGAGGAAAGCCTGGAGACATTCTCGGAATTCAAAAGGCACATGCAGGACACGCAGGAAAAAATCGGCTCGGTGGAGGAACTCGAGGCGCAAATCACTGGAAAAATGTTCGAACTAATAACCATGCTCAAAAAAGAGCGCGACTACGTGAAGCGCGTTTTGATTGACATAGAGCAGGAAACCATACAATTGCGCAACACCTACTCGCGCGAACTTTTGGGATTGCAGGAAGAAAAAATGGGAATCAAGAACTCGCTCGAGGAAAAATACGACGCACGCATAAGAGAACTAAAGCAGGAACTCGCCGACAAGAACCATTTGCTCAAAAAAGTCCACGAGAGCATCTCGCACAAGGAGAAAAAAATCGCGGAACTCGAGGAGCACAACGAGAAATTGTCGCTGGCAAAAAAGGCGCTCGAGAGGCACGGCGAAATAAAAAAACAATTTTTGGGAAAAGAAAAAAGCCCGCGGCCAAAAAAACACAAATCAGGAAAAAATTAGAGCTCGGAAATGCTCCCCGTTTCCCTTTGCGGCTTCTTCGGCTTCGAGCCAAAGAGGCGGGTGAAAACCGATTCCGAAATCCTTTCCGCCTCGCGTGGGGCCTCGAATTCCACTATTTTTTCAACAAACGAAAGTACGTTCGCACCCGAACCCGAGGCAAAAATGATTGCATCCATGACCGAGCGCACATCATGGGTCTCCTCGGAATAAAAAAGCGCGACAACCACGAGCTCACGCCCCGAATATTTTGAAATGTCGCCCACGAGCGCGAGGTTCGAATTCGCCACGTGCATTTGCACCTCCACGTTCACTATTTTTTCCCGCAGGCGACTTGCGACAAGGGGAAGGATGTTTTCCTCGGACTGCAAAGAGGTCAAGAGCGCAATTCTCATAAACTAACCAATGCGCCAAAAAACATTTAATACCGCCAAGCAAAAACACCCCCAAGGGCGGAAGGTAAATCTTTTAATATGAGTAAAAACTACTAATACTTTCGAATGTACGACAAATACGATTCGCCCCACGGGAACGAGGATGAGATTTACGATGATAGCCCGATGGACAAGGCAAAGGATGCCGCGGGGCCGGCAATAGATGCAATCAAGCAAAACAAGATGGCCATAATAATAGGAATAATAATTCTGCTCGCGGGTTTTTTTGCGTACGATTACTTCATCGGCAGCGTGAAAAACGTGAGCTTTGAGATTCGCGGAACCGAAGGAGATGCGATAAGCGCGGCAACAACCATTCTCGGAAGCGACGGAAAGACATTGGAAACCGTGCAACCGGGGCAAACAATCGGGCTGCGCGCGGGAATGTACAACATAGAAATCCGCAAGGCAGGATTCAAGCGCTACACCAGCCAAATAAGCGTGCTTGAAAGCGGGCCCGTTACCGCGACACTTGAAATCGCCAAGGACCTCGAGCTCTCGGGACAATTCCCCCAAACATTTTTTGCCGGCGAAACAAAGCAGCTCACTCTCACAATGACCAACAACGAATCCGGGCCCGAAGAGGCGGGGCTTGTGCTTGACGGGGACGCCGAGGACGCAATGGAACTCGACTACGAAAAACCGCTCATTCTCTTCCCCGGCACCAACGAGATAACCGCAACCCTTAGCGTCAAAAGCGACGTTGGCTCAAAGCAAATAGGAGAGAATAAGTCAGGAGAAATAAGGATTCAAGGACTTGACAACAAAAACGCGAAGATAACCGGAAAATACTCGCTCATAAAAGCCGATGTTTCAGACATTAAAGTAAAGGTCGGCTCCTCAACAACAAGCGCCGACTTCGGGGACATTCGCGCGGGAGAGAGCGAGGAAAAGGCAATCAGCGTGGAAAACAAAACCGATTCAACCATAACAGGAATCAAAATCGAAGTGGAAATAACTTCATCCGACCTTGCGACCAAAGAAGAGGTCCTCGAATGGTTCAGTTTCACGCCCTCGAATGAAATAGACGAAATCGCCCCGGACGAAAAAAAAGAAATCAGCATCAGGGCGACACCGCCAATCGGAACTGCGTTCCCTTCGGGAAAAACCGTGGGGCTAATTGACGGCGTCATCAAGGTCAGTTCGAGCTTTTTCACAAAAACATTCAAATTAACGCTCGAGGTCGAAAAGCCGGAAACCGAACTTAGCGCATCCGGCCTGCGCGAAAGCTACTCCATCAGAAAAAGCTCCGGATCCTACCCGGAAACAAATGATTTCATAGAAATACAAAATTCAGGAAAAACAACACTCATGGATTTCGAACTGCGCGTTGCATGCGTATCCCCGGGAACAGGGTGGCTCACAATAGAAAACAACCAAAACAGAACAACATTCGAAACCCTGGCAGCGGACCAGACAAAAAAAGTGCCCTTCAAAATAAGCATACCCGCAAACGTCCCAGAGGACACCGCGGCATCGATGTCCATAAAATCAATTATACCCAACATTTTTAAATTTAATGTACACGGAGTATTAATGGGAAAAGTTCC
>JANLHD010000107.1 GCA_024653865.1 archaeon
CGCAGCACATAAACAAAATCGACCCAAGCAAATACCCGACCGCAAAGCTGGTTTATGACCTCTTTTCAAGGCACGTTGATTTGAAGGATTTCTCCTGGCTCGCGTGCGTAGGCTTAATTGGCGACAACCAACGTGAGCAATGGCGCGAATTCGTTGAATTGGAGGCGCAAAGGCATGGCATGGATTATGGCGGATTCTTTGGCATCGTGTCGATGATTTCGGCGGTTGAAGTGCTCGCGCCAAAAAAACTTGGGGAACTTTTGGTGTTCCTCGCGAATTGCCATTCGCCCCAGGAGGCGCTTTCATCTAAATATTATTCTTATAGAAAGAAATTGGATGTGCAGGTGGACGGATTATTGCGAGAATTCGAGGAAAAAAAAGAGGTGCATGAAAAAATCGGCCTCGTGTGGTTTGAATTCGAAAGCAACAACAACATAAAAAGCGCGGTGATTAACCGCGTGAGCAACGAATTGTACCCCGACAAAACCGTGATTTTTGTGCAGAGCAATGGCACGGGTGATGGTTTTGTTTCTTTCTCCGCGCGCAGGCAGGATTTTAGGGTCAAGACAAACGAGCTCCTCGAGAAGGCGGTGGAGGGATTTGTGGATGCCGGTGCTGGCGGTCACATTCCCGCGGCTGCCGGGCGCATAAAAAAAGAGGACCTTGTGAAGTTCAAGCAAAGGGTTTTGGCGCTGCTTTCAAAAAATCAGGGTTAAATACTTCCGCGGCTTTCTCATTATATGCCACAACGCAAACTAAGGCAGAATCTGCCAAGGGGCACGATTCTTGGAAGGGTCCAGGAGTCTTTACTAGAACACGCTACCGCCGGCGCCCCTCTTACAAGGGATGAATTGATGAGAAAGATAAAAGTTTCAACGAACCGCGAGTTCGACACTTTGGTCAAGACTTTGGAATCCAAAGGGCTTCATGTGCCAATTGCCCCGGCGCACACAAAACTTGGTTCGGCGGAGGCGATTGTGCGCAGGTTCGCCCATTACAATCCAGCCATGACCCCAAAAGAAATATACTTAGAACTCATTAATAGCAAACAAATCCCGGGCGATGTCATGCAAATTGATGTTCGCAATTGGGTGATGAAACTAAGGGGGACGCACCCGGGCGGAAAGATTAAGCGATAGAAAAACGGGAAATGCCAATAAATTTTTCCAAAACCCGCGTTTTCGTTCAATTTTTTCCACTCAAGTATAAAACCCGAAAAAACCAAATTATCACATGATTCACGAACAAGAACAACCGTAGGATATCACAAGTTAAGGCGGCTATTTTTTTCGCCGTTGCAGTGAATTCGCCGCGAAAAGTAATTTATTTTTGCGGCACTAACTCTTCAGTCAACTATTCTTATCGCAAAATCCGACCTGAATTCTTTTAGTATGTGTTCAAAGTCGTTGTAGTGTTCCGTCACATTTATTTTTGCCGTAAAATTTCCTGTCCTGGATCCGCGCGAAATGAAGATTTTTTCCTTTATGATTTGCGTTTGCGAGGGCTTTAATGATTCAAACTGCCTTTCGAGCACCTGGGCTTCCCCGACCGCCTTGAATGTCGCCTCTTCCGGGAGGGTAATTTTTACGGACACTATTTTTGCTTTCGGGTCATTGTTCTGGATTTCTACTTCCAGTTCCCAGTTTTCCTTTGCTTTCAAACTCACCCGGTAGGGGAAGATTCTTGAATTAACCTTTATTGGCACGGCATCACCTTTTTTTTAGAGTATTTCGAAGTCATCGTTCTGGAGTCCTTTCAGGCTTTTTTTCTTTTCTTCCGCCCAATCCCTTGCGTCCCTTGCGGGGGTTGCCTGGTGGATGGGTTCGCTTTTGGGAAATTTGCCCATGCGTTTTTTGAACGCGTTGATTTCATCCATTGAGCCCGAACTCATTGGCCCTTGGTAGCCGCACTTGCACCTTAAGGCACCTGCCTGAAGGATTAGCGCTGCACATTCGGGGCAGAAAGAGAACTTCATACACTATGTGTAATCATTCGGGAATTTAAACCTTCGAGTTAAACTCTACATAACAATATCGGGTTTTTTGCGCCACCGAATTGGTTTTTTTGGTAAAAAAAATTAGTGTTCGGCCCCTTTTGGGAGCCGGTTAAAAAATCTTAAAGAATCTGGCTTGCACTGCCCAATCAAAAACGCTTTGGGGCGTTTAGTAATTGTTCCTTGGGGGTCTGTGCTTCTGGTAGCAGTCCCTGCAATACACTGGCCTTCCGTCTGCCGGCTTAAAGGGAACTTCCGTTTCCTTTCCGCATTCAGAGCAGGTTGCCTTG
>JANLHD010000069.1 GCA_024653865.1 archaeon
GGAGGTTTATTTTGGCGAGGGGCAAAATCGTTCACGTTTGGGCTCTGCCATGCTTGATGTTGTAAAGAGGAATGGGTGGGTGGAGGTGAGAATAGAGAACCTTCAGGGGACGACAATAGACTTGCATGGGGAAAAGCATGGGCCCGAAAGGTTCGGGGAATTCCAAAAGGAAAACGGGAAGTGGAACGAGGTTATTGTAAATGCGATTATTCGCGCCGCGTATGATATGCGGGGCCATAGGGCGATTGATTTAGTCATGTTAAGGGATATTACAACAAAGGAGGAATATCATAGGCAATTTGGGACAAAGTACAATAGCGAAAAGTGGCAAAAGGCGAAGCAGACAATGAAAAGCCTTTACTTGAAAACCGCCAGGGCTTGCGGGTTTGACAAATACTTTAAGGACGAAGAGGCAGGGTATTTTGTGCGCAAACTTCCCTAAAAAAAGCGGCTCGAAATTATAGATAATCCCCCCACGGCACTATTTCCAAATCGTTTTGGGTTTTTTTCAAAATAGCCGTGGTGAACGCCTGTGCAATCTGCAGGTTCGTTATGAGCGGGACGTTGTAATCCACGACCGCTCTGCGCACGTCGTATTTTGGGTCGGTTGCGATTTGCCTGAAGGGGTCGGAAACAATTATTGCCAAATCGAGTTTTCCCTTGTGCAAAAGCTGCGAAACATTCGGGGACTTTTTCTCATGGATTTTATATACAAGCGAGGACTTCACGCCCTGTTCTTTTAGGTATTCGAAGGTGTGTTCGGTTGAGTGCAAAACATACCCCGCGCCCACAAGCGCTTTTAATTGGGGCAAGAGCTTTTCCTTATTCCCCGCGCCAGTTAAAGAAACAAGAATGTTTTTGCGAGGGATTGTGTAACCCGTGCTCAAAAGTGCTTTTAGTAAAGCATCTTCGAAGGTGCTTCCAATGCACCCCACTTCGCCAGTGGATGCCATTTCCACGCCCGAAACAGGGTCCGCGCCCTTTAGCCTTTGGAAGGAGAATTGCGGAGCCTTTACCCCAACGTGATCGAGTTCCAAGAACGAGTGGCCGTTTAATTTGGATTTGGGTTTTTTTCCAAGGATTGCTTCGGTTGCGATTTGCATGAAGTTCGTGCCCGTGACCTTGGAAACAAAAGGCATCGAGCGGGAAGCGCGCAAATTAACTTCAATTACTTTCACTTCATTATCCTTGGCAATGAATTGGATGTTGAACGGCCCTGAGATGCGAAGAGCAGAAGATAATTTTTTTGCAATTGCTTTCATGCGCGAAATCGTTTCCAAATAAGTTCTTTGGGGCGGGAGAACCATTGTCGCGTCCCCGGAGTGAACGCCCGCGTTTTCTATGTGCTCTGTTACCGCCATTGCAATTATTTCGCCAGAATCGGAAACGGCGTCAATTTCGACTTCTTTTGCATTCAAAATGAACTTCGAAACAACCACTGGGTGCTCTTTGTTGAGCGAAGTTGCGTTCTTGAGGTATTCTTCGAGTTCGGCATCGGCAAAAGCAACCGCCATTGCGGAGCCGGAGAGAACATAAGAGGGGCGAACCAGAACAGGGTAAGAAACTTTTTTGGCGAATTTTTTTGCGTCCGCAATTGTTGAGAGTTCTTCCCACTCTGGTTGGGGAACGCCAAGCGCGTCACATAAAGAGGAGAATTTGTGCCTATCCTCCGCCTTATCTATGTCTTCGGGGGAAGTTCCAAGGACCTTTACTCCTGCTTCGTGCAATTTTAGAGCCAAAATATTGGGGATTTGGCCGCCCATCGAAACTATTACTCCTATGGATTTTTCCTTGAAATAAATATCTAAAACAGTTTCCAAAGAAAGTTCATCAAAGTACAGGCGGTCGCACTCATCATAATCGGTGGAAACGGTTTCGGGGTTGTAATTAATCATAATTGTTTTGTAGCCCATTTTTTTGGCGGCTTTTGCGGAAGAGACGCAGCAGAAGTCGAATTCAACAGAGCTCCCAATTTTGTACGCGCCAGAGCCTAGAACTATTACTGAATTTGGCGTGGGAAATTCAACGTCGGATTCGGTTCCGTTGTATGTAAGATACAAATAATTTGTTTGGGCAGGGTACTCGGCTGCGAGGGTGTCAATTTGTTTTACAAAAGGAAAGAGGGAATAAGATTCGCGTTTTTTGCGAACCAATAACTCGTCCTCCACCTTCAAAAGCATTGCGATTTGCTTATCCGAAAAACCCTGTTTTTTGGCTTTCAATAAAAGTTCTTGGGGAAGGTTTGCTAGGGTGTGGACTTCGAGTTCTTTGCGCGTATCCACAACGTTTTTGATTTTGTGCAAGAACCACTTGTCTATTTTGGAGGCATTATGGATTCTGTCTACGGAAATTCCTTTGTGCAAAGCGTTCACAATTGCGAATACCCTTTTGTCGGTTGGGTACTTCACCGAGGATGCGAGCTTTTTGAAATAAAGCTTATTGCCAACAAGCCCATACGCGCCAATGTGGAGCATGCGCAGCGCCTTTTGCATTGCCTCTTCGAAGGTTTTTCCAATCGCCATTACTTCGCCCACTGATTTCATTTGCGAGCCGATTCTTTTCGAAACGTTCCTAAATTTTTGCAAATCCCAGCGCGGGATTTTTACCACAACATAATCAAGTGCCGGCTCGAAGCAGGCTTTTGTTTTTTTGGTGACCGAGTTCTCCAAGTCGAGAAGAGAGTATCCGAGTGCGAGCTTTGCGGCAACAAAAGCCAAAGGATACCCGGTGGCTTTTGAGGCGAGTGCGGAGGAACGCGAGAGCCTTGCGTTCACTTCGATTACGCGGTACTCGTCCGATTTAGGGTCCAAAGCGTATTGGATGTTGCATTCGCCCACGATTTTTAGGTGGCGAATGACCTTGATTGCGATTTCGCGCAAATTGTGGTACTCGTGGTTTGTGAGTGTTTGCGAAGGAGCGACAACAATTGATTCTCCGGTGTGGATTCCGAGCGGGTCGAAATTCTCCATATTGCAAACAGTGATGCAATTGTCGAAAGCGTCGCGAACAACCTCGTACTCGACCTCTTTCCACCCCGCGAGGTACTCCTCCACAAGAATTTGGGGGGAGTGCTTGAATGCGAGTTCGGCGAGCGAGGATAGTTCTGGTGCATCTTTTGCAATGCCAGAGCCCATCCCTCCGAGGGCAAAAGCCGCGCGGACCATTACTGGGAAACCAATTTTTTTGGAAGCCAAAAGCGCGTCTTTTACCGTGGTTACGGCGACTGATTTTGGGACATTAACCGAGATTTTTTGGAGCTCTTTGTTGAACAATTCTCGGTCTTCTGTGAGTTCGATGCTTTGAACCGGGGTTCCGAGGACTTCAACGCTAAATTTCTTCAAAACCCCCGAATTTTGCAAAGAAACCCCGCAATTAAGCCCTGTTTGGCCTCCGAAAGAGAGCAAAATGCCGTCCGGTTTCTCCTTTTCTATTACTTTTTCGACAAAGAATGGGGTCACGGGCAGGAAGTACACCTGGTCGGCAAAGCCCTTGGAAGTCTGGACAGTAGCTATGTTGGGGTTGATTACAATGACCTCTATGCCCTCTTCCTTTAGCGCTTTTATGGCCTGTGAACCGGAGTAGTCGAATAGACGGCAACAATTGCATCAAAAATTGACCCATACGCTGCTTTCGCCGGCCTGTCCGATTTGCAGGGCGCCTGAACCCAATACCAGGACTTTTTTTGGTTTCTTAATCATGTTCCACCTCCGTTACCTTCCATGTGAATGAGCGGTTAGCAGAAATCCTCCCAGATTTGCCTATCATGCCGATTTTTTCCATTCTTTTGAGTTTCTTTAGCAGATAAGCGGGGTTAAGGTTTAAAGATATTGCGAGAGCCCCCGTAGAATTCACTCGCTGTTCTTTTATTTTTGAGAGGATTAAATTCATCGCCTTCTTGTCGTCGGCTTTTCTGCTTTTTCTTTCGCGTGCAACTATCTTTTTTAATGTTTCAAGTTTTGTGCCCTCGGTTAATCCTATTTGCGCGTAAAAATTTTTTATGCTCGCAAAATCAGTTACGTTAATGTACATTGTGACATGAAAGCCGTCTTCGTATTTTTTTATTTTCGCAACTTTTGGTGTTCCTGAAAATATTTCAAACTGTTCTAGCAAAATTTTTACGTCCCAAAGCAGTTTTTCTAGCTCGGATTTGCGGGATTCGTGGCGGGTTTGGGCAATGTTCACGCCCGCGGATCTGTAGCCATCAGAAAACATGGCGGATCCATCGTCGTCAAAGAGCGCTCTGAGAAAACTCCTTTTTTCTTCCAAAGAGCCTTGCCTTACCCATTCGGGAATTTGGTGCCTGGAATAATTTTTTGGCGCCACAGGAGCCCCGAATTCAAGAAGAATGTCGCCGACAATTGAGGGGAATGTAATGCTTTTATTTTTCCTTGAAATAATTGGAGCCCCAAATACCAACTTGGTTTCATGCTCAACGGCTTTTATCAGTTCTTTGTTGAAGTTGGCGTATTCGAATTGCCTTTTCTTGGCTCCAATGGTTCCGTCTCCAAACACGTGCGCCACAAGGGAAGCTAGGTTGGGGGTAGAAATAATTGGATATGTTAGTGAGAGCTTTTTCCCGTGCCTCGTGCGTGTGAATAAAATATTTTGTTCAATCTCTTCTTTTTCAATTCCAGAAATTTTGGAAAGTTGCAAAAGGAGTTGTTTTGGAATTGAATATAAGCCGCGGCGCAAAGTATCAAGATAAGGAATAGAAATCCCAAGCTCTAGAGCCAATTGTTCTTTTCCTTTTTTTGTTATGGCGTTGTCAAAGATGCTTTTGCAAAATTTCTGGGCAAGTTCAAATCTGGTTGTGTCTGAAAGTTTCCAAAAGTGGGCTTCTTTAGTCATCTCATAGAAGGGGCTGAAATTTGAATTTAAACCGTTTTGGGGTTGTGTGCCGGTGCAAAAAGAAGCTGAATTCATGAAATTCACCTGAAGAACAAAAAGTACACTCCAAGTATAAGCGCCACTAGTATGAATGCTTTTTTGAGGAACATGTTGCCTTTTTTTATTGCAACGCGCGTGCCCACAATTCCGCCCAAAAGAGCGCCGAGCGTGAGCGGGATTCCGAATT
>JANLHD010000114.1 GCA_024653865.1 archaeon
AAATGAGAGCCCGAACCTTTTAGGGCAAATCGAGCTCTGATAAAAACTTGGCGTTTGTTCTATAAAATTTTTTTGCAAATTTTTTTGCAAAAAAAACCAATTTTTATCTTTTTGGCTCAAGCATGCTTAATTTGTTGCCTTCCGTGTCCACGAAGATAACGAACTTTCCAACACCGGGAATTTCCATTGGCTCGCCCAAAATTTTGCCCCCTGCACCCTTGACTATTTCCATGTGCTTTCCAATGTCGTCAACGGAAATTACCACAGAAGGATGCTCCATAGGATTATCAGCCGCCTTTTCGAAAAAGCCGCCGTTGATTGCCCCGGGCTTTTTTATCATCTGCTTCTCGTCGGTTTCGGTGGTTGCAGCGAGCACATAGTTGCCCATCTCCTCGCCCAATAATTCGGTTTTCCACCCGAAAGCTTTTGTATAAAAATTCGCCATGCGCTTTCTGTCTTCGGCAGGCAATTCAAAGTGCACTACAGGATTCATCTTCATTCCAAATACCCCCTTTAGGGATTGGGGGCAAAAAAAATAAATAAGGGTTGCCTAAGAGCAAAGCTTTGCTACAAATTCAAAAAAGCAGGAAAAATAAATTCAAAAAAATCAGAAATAATTATTTCCCTTGGCTTTAATTGTTTGTTTTATTTATTTGTCTTTCGGCTTTTTACCGCGGCGTTCTTCATATACTTCGCCAAAGTCCCGCTGGTAGCTTCTGCCAATCCTGCGGAGATCGGGACCTTCAGGTGGCATTTTTCCGGAATGGACAAATCCTTTTGTTTTTTCGACAAGGTGAACATCGCTGGTTCTTGGGTTGCCATGAACCTGATGGAATTGCATGTCGCTTAGGCCTGTTGGGTCGATTTGTTTTGCCCTGACCTTTCTCTTCTCAAATCCACTTGGCGACCTTTTCATAGGCATATCTAAGTAACGTAGCCCCGATATAAAAATTTAACTCTTTCGCCCACGCATTACTGCGCCTTTGCCTCTACCCGCAGGGTTTCTTTTTTTCGGTCATAAGAAAACAAAAAATTAGTTTTCAACCCGGAGTTTTCAAGCAATAGCTCCATAAATATTGGCTTCACGGGATATGCAAAGAAAGTTTTCCCCGCCCTTAGGGCTTCGCGTATAATTTGCTCGGCGTTCGCCAGGTAATGCGAATTTTTTTCGATAAAAATTTTATTTTGGGCATTGAATAGCGGCCCGTAATGGTCAATTACAAGGTCAACTGTTTGTGCACTCAAGGGAATGTTTTCCGCCTCCGCAACGATTCCGCCCCTCGCCCTTTTGAGCCCTTTTTTTGCGTCAAGCCCGACATATTCGGCGCCGAGGCTTTTGCAATACTCCCCAAAACTCCCGTCGCCTTCCCCCAAATGCAAAATTTTTTTTCCGCGCAGGGAATTTTCCGAAAGGCGCAAATCGCGAAGAATCACTTTGGGCGGATAATTGTAGGTTTTTCCGTACAAATGGGTTTCTCGCCTTTGCCTTGCGGCTTTTGCGATTGCACCGCCAATAAATTTTCTAATGCGCCCGATTGAACCCATCACCCAAAAAAGGCACGAGGCACTATATAATTTTTGCCAAAGCAACAAAGCAGGAGACATTTGACTAATTGAAAAAAAGAATTGGTGTGTTGGATTTTGCTTTATTTCCCGAAGAATTCAATCAATTCCTGGCCCCAAACCCGCTTTCCCTGGTCGTTCGCGTGGCATCCATCACCCGTGGTGAGTTCATTTGGCAAATGGGTGAGAATCGGGCCCTGTTTCACTTTTCCCTCGGCAACCATTCTTGAAACAAAATCATCGCTTGCTTGCCAACCAGCAGGCACGCCCTGGGGAACGCACAGACCTTCTGTTGTTGAGAACACCGGCATGGGCGAAGCATATATTTCCACATTCGGCGCGATTTCCTTTATTTTTGCAAGCAACTTTAAGTTGTCCTCGTAGGACATTCCCTCCATCCCGGGTGCCGAACACTGCTCCCACCAAAGCGCCTCAATTTCCGGGTTTTCCCTCACCAGGGTTTCAAATATGCGCCAATAATCCTTTTCTCCCTGCAAAACACCGCGGTTTAGCTGCTTGTGCCACAAAATCAAACTGCCACCGCCAAAACTCCTTGGGCTCTGCGCCTCCACGCCCCAGAACTTTCCTCCGCCAAGTGAAGTGTAGCCGTCAACCGCATTGTGGGTGATGGAGCACCCGATGAAACCTAGTTTTTCAAATTCTTTCGGCGAAGGCTCTTTGGTTTCGATGCAGCCCGCAAGCACCAGCAAGGCAACGACGCCAATTAAAACAAAAAATTCCTTTTTCACAACAATTGAAACGAACTTCACGCTTATATATTTTTTCGTGCCACTTTAACTGTAAGTGCTGTCGTCCCGCCTGTCGATGTCAAACACTTTTATTGCTTTGTCCTGCCATAAAACCGCGTACAAAATTCTGTTTTTTCCGATTCTTATGCGATAGTTTGAAGAGCTTTGCGGAAATCTTTGTAACATCAAAAAGTTGTGTAGGCACAGGATTGGTTTTCAATACTTCAAGAGCCTCTTTCATGCGTTCTTTCGGTTTCGGTTGCGCACTCCTCAAACCTTTTTCTGCATTGTTCGAAAGAATAACCTTGAACTCAGCCAAGAACAGTCACTTAAAGAGTCTTTTTTATTTCATCCCACGAGCGGAATTTTCCCTGCGAGAACTGCTTTTCGCCGGCCTTAATTGCCTTCATTTCGCCTTTTGTAGGCTTTTCCTCTTTTACAAGCAGCGAATTCACCTTCTGGTCAATTTCATTCAGCTTTGAATAAATTTGTTTTAAAGTTGTCTCGGTCATTGTTGAACACAATAATATATCGGTAAAAGTTGATTAAAAATCTATCTTTTTAGGCGTTGCAGATTATTTCTTTTGTTAAGTGTTAGTCAAATTCTACTAAATCAGGTTGAATCCAAGCGCAATCAAAAAAATTCCGGTGAATAACAAAAAAAACAGCACCAATAATCCAATCGAGTTTTTTAAATCAATTGAAAAAAACCACGCCCCTGGTTTGTCAACCGCAACTTTACCGTTCCAAACTGAAAGAGCAGCAAAGAAAAGCGCCCCAACACCTACTGCAACAAGAACTGAACCCGGATAATTGAAGACAAACAAACCTATAAGCAGAATCAGCAAACAAACAATGGAAATAGCCAAGCCGGGAAAAACTACTTCATAATATTCTTTGGACAATTTTGGCATAGTAAAGTATTGAATCTGCCGAATTTAAATTTTGCCATTATTCAGGCAAAGGAAAATCTCGCCGAAGAACTCGTCCTGCCACATGTTGATGCGCCCCTTGTTCGTGAGAAAAAGGCACGGGAGAAACGTGCGCACAATGCCCACGGCGTCGCCGTTCTTGTCCAAAACGAGGCGAGAAAAAAGCACGAGCCCCTGCGAATCAGCGCTCTTCTCGATTCTTTTGTAAACCTTCTCCATTTCCTCGTCAATCTTGAAATCGGTTTGCGGAATCTGGAATTTGGTGCGCTCGCGGCGCAAAAAACTATTGTCGGTTTTTGACTTCGTCTTGCTGAGCATTGCCTCAATGCTCGCCACAAGCTCATCGAGCGAAACTTTCCCCTCCTTGATTTTTCGGATGCTCTTTAAATCCGGAAGAAGCAAATCAAACTCGGCCTTTTCCGCAGGAGACATTTCCCTGCGCTTCTCCAAAAATTCATCCTCATCCTCGATGTCACTAATGCGCAGCACATTCGACTTGAACTTCAAAAGAAGCGCCGAAGCCAGGATGGCATTCGCAGGAAGCCTCAAATCAGTTCCGCTCAGTGCGTTGATTTTAGCCAAATACTTTTCAGCAAGAATTGAAATGTCAATTTCCCAAGGGTCCATGCGCTCGCGCTTCACAAGCTCAATTAGAATGGTTTTCCACGCGGGCTGCTCAATCAAATCAACAAGCCCCTCCTGGGTCATTGATTGCGGAAGCTCGTCAATAGAGGCCGAATTCGCAAGTTCATCCAAATCATCCGCCTCCGGCTCCGCCGGAGGCAATTGGGCGGAAAGGGTTTTTTCAGGGATTTTCATTGAATCAATTAGGAAATAGAAAGTATAAATTAGTTCCGCAAAACCGCCCTAATTATGTATAAGTTATTCTTTTTTTATTACAAAAAGAACGGCAAAAGCCACCAAAATAACGAATATTAGGGGCAATTCAGGGGTTTGAACAACCTCGTTTGTGACCGTAATTCTCGTGGTCGCCGTGTTGTCATACTGGATCCTATCGCCCGGGTCTGTTGTCATCACAACCTTGAACTCATAGGTTCCCCTTGCAAAGTCCCCTATTGGAATAGTGTATGTTTGCGAACTCCCTGCAGGGCCGGTAAATGTTTGGGGCTCCAAAACCCGCGCGCTTTCATTGCTTATAGGATAGCCAATCACAGTCCAATTGACTTCTCCGGAAAAGTCGGGGTCTTTTTGCTCCGCCTCCACCCTCACAACTGGGTCAGTCCCCCCTAGTTCGTAGTAGGCTTTGTCGGTTGAAATTTTGGCGCGGATATTGTTCTTCACCGGCTCCACATAGAACACGCTAAGGGTTTCTGTAAGGTCGCACTCGTTGAAGGCGGTGCCCGCATATGGGTCGGCTCCGGGGCAACTCATTGGATTT
>JANLHD010000123.1 GCA_024653865.1 archaeon
AAATCCTCAATGAGGACGGTTCGATGGCGCGCCTTGGGGAACTCAAGGAGTTTGCAAAGAGGCACAAGCTAAAAATTGTGAAAATTGAGGACCTTATAAGGCACCGACTAAAGGGCGGGCTGCAGGTAAAGCGGGTTGCACAAACCGCCCTTCCCACGGAATTCGGCGAATTTAGGGCGCTTGGGTATTTGGACCTTGTCGAGGGAAGGGAGTACATGGCGATTGTGAAGGGCAATGTGCAGGGAAAAAAAAATGTTCTTGTGAGGGTGCATAGTGCGTGCCTCACGGGCGATGTTTTCCACAGCCAAAGGTGCGATTGCAACGCCCAATTAGAAGCGGCTTTGGGCAAAATCGAAAAAGAGGGTTTGGGCGTGGTTCTCTACATTCCCCACCATGAGGGCAGGGGAATTGGGCTTTTGAACAAATTGCGCGCCTACGAATTGCAGGATGCGGGCAAGGACACGGTTGAGGCGAATTTGGCACTTGGGCTTCCCATGGACAAGCGCGAGTACGGTGCGGGCGCACAGGTTTTGCGCGACCTCGGGCTGTCCACCATTAGAATTTTAACCAACAATCCGAAAAAAATGAGCGGGCTCTCGGGATTTGGCCTCGAAATTGTTGAGCAGGTTGCGCTGCACACAAAGGCGTCGAAATACAACAAGGCTTATCTCGAAACCAAAAGGCTTAAGATGGGCCATTCACTTTGATTTAAGGTGAGTTTTTTTGGAGGGGGAACGCCTTGGCGTAATCGCGCTGTTCGCCGCCACAATTTTGTGGGCAATATCAAACCTCGCGTATGATTCTTTCATAAAGGCAGGGCACGCGGTAATTGTCATTCTCTGGGTAATTAGCATATTCCGGTTCTCGACGGTTTGGTTCATAACGGATTTCAAGAAAATCCCGCACGAGTGGGCAAAGGATTCGAAGGAATTATTTTTTGCAATCCTAAACGGTTTTTTCAGCATCGGCACAATGTTTTTTGCCCTAAGCGCGCTTGAGCACACAAATCTTGCCAACGTAATGTTTTTGGCCTACACCGCGCCCGCCTGGGTGCTAGTGGGTTCGGTGCTTTTCCTTGGTGAAAAGCCAAGCATAAAAAAAGGCATCGCCCTAATTGCCACAATTATGGGCGTAATGCTGATTTCAAACCCGCAGGACATTTTCTCCGTCAACCTTGGGGTTCTCTTTGCCCTCGCGGCGGGCATAACATATGCTGGGGACATAATCACCTCGCGCGAATTGAAGGATTATTCCTTCCACACGGTTTCCACCTACTCGAACGGCGTGCAGTTTGTGGTGTTTAGCATCGCGATTTTGTTTTTCGTGAATCCTCCGCTCGAAGTTTTTTTGGCGGCTCCGCTTTTGGTTTTTGCCGTGGTGGGCGTAATGAGGGGCACTGCGAGCGATTTGTATTATTATTCGCTCGAGCGCCTCGAGGCATCCACCGCCTCAGTGATTAGCCTATTCGAATTGATTCTCACCGTGCTTCTTGCAGCAATCGTGCTTGGCCAGTTCCCAAAAGAGCTCGAACTAATGGGCTATCTTCTAATCATTGGCTCAGCCGCAATCATTTTGCTCAGAAAATCGGACATAGAGAATTTCGAGCAGCTGATTTTTATGAGAAGGAAGCACTAATGCAACCGTTGCGTCTGTTCGGTCCATCAATGGACTGAACCCTCTTGTGAGGGTTGGGTGCGCGAACGTCCATCCTGTTTTGCTAAACAGGATATAAATTCAAAAAGCCTTATCTGGCTATCCAGAGTCTAGGCAAATTTTATATAGAAAAAAGCCCTTTATTTGGGTAATTATGGCAAATAATTCTGGGAATGCAGATTTGGGGGAGAAGGAGCAGCTCGTGCTAGGGCTTGTGCGCGACCATTGGCCGATTAGCGCAATCGAGATTGCGCAGCATTTGAAGGAGGATTTTTCCACTCCCGGGCACAAAAAGCGACACTCCACCAACTACACTTATTACCTAAAAAAGCTCGTGGAAAAGCGGCTCGTGCTCTCAAAGCGCGTGGGCAATGCGCTTGTGGTGTGGCCGCTCGAAGCCGAGGCTTACAGGGCGATTCACAAGATAGTTCGGGGCGATGTTTGATGCCGGGCGGCGATGTGTAAATGCTTAATTCCTTTTATGATAAATTCATTTTCACTAGCGGCCTTAAGTACCAGCACAACAATTTTTACCTTTTGAATTTGCCGTTTGTGATAATGCCCGTGCAGGCGCTTGCCGCGATTGCGGAGCAAAATGACGCAAAGCTGGGTAAGCAAATTTATTATGCGGTGAAGGATGCGGTGCGTGCGGGAATGAAAAAGGAGTTTTCGGTGGATTTTGGGGTGCAGGGGGACAAGGGCCTCGAGTTCATGGAGACTTTTTTTTCCGCCTCTGGTTGGGGGAAGGTGCAGCGCACCAACATGGATGTTTCGCAGACAAGGGCGCTTGTAACGGTCACGAATTCCCCAGTTGCAATGGAGGCAAAGAAGGCAAAAATGCCGGTTGACACGTTCATCAGGGGTTTTCTTGCGGGGATTTTTTCTAATTATTTCAAAACCGATGTTGAGTGCGTCGAGGTAAAGTGCCTCGCGCTGGGCGAGAAGGAGTGTGATTTTGTTGTCAAGCCAGCAAAGGACTTTGATTTTTCGAAAAAGGCCGTGAAGGAGCAGCTTGATGTGTGAGTTGAATGCGGTTACTTTATTAGTTTTTGAATTTCATCTGCAACTTCGGCGAATTTTTTTGCGTCAAGCCTTGCAAATGATTTAAGCGCGAGCCTTTTGCTTATTTGCATTATCTTGTCCGCCTTCACCCTGCTTGGGAGTGGAAGTGTTCCGGTTTCCATGCTCTTTTGGTTTAGAGCCACCGAATACTGGGCCGCCTTTTTGTTCGAAGTTATTGCACAAACAACAATGTCTTCGCTTTTGGCGTTGTAATTGTCGTTCGACACGACAAGCGCCGGCCTGATTTTTCTTTCCGAAAAATCCGAGTAGGGAAACCCGACCCAGATTAGTTCGCGTTGGTTCATTTGAGGTCCTCTGATGCGATTTTATCCCAAACCTCATCTTCCTTGCCCCACGCGCCTTCGAGGGATTTTTCCGAAATCTTTTGCCAGAATCCGTCCTCGGATTCAATCTTGTTTGCAACCACAGATTCCTTTCGCAGGATTATTTCGCCGTCCTTCTCGATTAGTACAAGCGTGTCCTTTCCCTTAAGCCCGAGGCTGTTTCGGATTTCTTCGGGGATGACTATTTGGCCCCTATTATTCATCAAAACAGTTCTAATTCGAGTAGTCATACTAATCACACTATTCATATTATCGCCTCTTTTGTTATTTTAAATATTGCGATTTTGCTTTTAAACCTCATTTGGCCACTTTGCCGGTGCCAAAAGTCCTTTTTTGCCAAAAGCCATATTAATGTAGAAGCCAGCATTTTAGTTTGAGGCGTTTTGACCGCGGTTAAAAAGTTCCTCGAGGGAAATGGCGTTGTTTTTCGTATCCTTGCCCATGCACAGCCCGCCTATACCTGTGAGGATGCGGCTATTCTTCGCAATGTCCCGCTTTCGGAAATGCTCAAGGCAATTCTTCTTGTGGACAAATCTGGGAATTATGTGCTCGCGTGCATTCCTGGGGACAAAAAGTTGGATGTTCAAAAGGTTAGGCGTGTGATTAATTTGAGGCGCCTAAGTTTTGCATCGGAGAACGAGGTCGTGGAAATCACGGGCTTTGAGGTTGGTTCGGTTCCGCCGGTTGCGCTTGCGCATAAAATCCCGATTTTGTTCGATTCATCTTTCAAGGATTTGGGGAAGGCGGACATTAGTTCGGGGATTCCCACGATGGGCTTTCAGGTCGGCATTAAGGAGCTTGTGGAACTCAGCGGCGCAAAGTTTTTTTCGATAACCAAATGATTTGTTTTCATGCGCCAAATTCTTCCAAAACTTCGCTTCTTATTTGTTCGGCGAGTTCGGAGTTTTTGGTTATTATCGCCTTGTTCGTGAATGCGGTTCCAAGAATTGCCGTGAAGAGCTCTTTTAGGTTGAATGCCTTGAGCCCCGCCATTTTTGAGAGTTCGTCAAAGAGCTTCACGACTTTTGGGTCGAAGTTTATGTATGCCACAAAGTCCCCGAACACTATAGTGTCCTTGAAGTAGGAGTACTTGGGCTTGAAAATCACTTTTCCGCCTTTTTTTTCGTACGCGGCGGCGTTGAGCTTGTGTATGGGGCCTTCGCTTTCGCACATTATGTACACACGGTGCTCTTTGAAGAGCCGCTCGAATCTTTTTGCAAGCTCGCCGGTCAGGGTCATGGTCGGCCATATGTGCCTTCCGAGGAGGATGAATGGCGTATTTTCTTCGTGCGGCAGCGATAGGATGTCGACCAGGGCAATTTTTCCCACGTCGATTAGTTTTTCGAATTCTATTGTGGTGGAGTTTTTTTCGAGGATTTTTTTTTGGTGCGGGGAATTTTCCCTTAGCCTAATTTCGAGTTTTTCGGTGGCTATTTTCCACTTGCGCACCCACGCGTGGTTTATGAAGTATCCGCCGGCGTTTTCTATTACGCCCTGCTCTATGAGTTCTTTTAGCGCGCGGTGCACCGCCTGGTAGCTTGCCTTGTGGGAGTATTTTTTTTCGAGTTCCTTGTGGATTTGTGTTGTTGTGAGGGGGTATTTTTCGGAGAGCAAATCAAGGATTCTTGCCTTGGTTCCCTCTCCCGCGAAAAGCCCGAATGCCATGACCAAATACAATGCAACCAATTAATTTAAACTTAACTTTTTTGTTGCAAATCGGTCTCGGGAACCTTGCATCGAAACACTTATAAATTAGTTTAACTAAGTTTGTATTAGGTGAAGTTTTATGGGCGAAGTTACTGTGAATCTGAAGGTGAAGGACTACACGAGCAGGGTGCTTGGCGTTGTCAAGGAGAAGTACGGCCTTAAGGACAAGGGGGCTGCATTGGATAGGTTTGCCGAAATGTACGGCGACGAGTTTGTCGAGCCGCAGGTGAGCGAAGAAGCGGTGAGGGAAATAATCGAGTCGTGCAATCGGCACGTGAAAAAATACGGTTTCAGGGCAAGGAGCGTTGCGCAGCTCCGGAAAAAGATTGAGGCGGACTGAGTTGCCTTTTAAGTATGATTTCAGCGACGAGCTGGAGGAAACCCTCGCAAGGCTGTTCAAGAAGGACCGGAAAACGTATGAGGCGATACTGAAAAAGGCATCCGAAATAGCCTCGAGGGATTCCTCTTCAATAGATTTTTACAAGAACCTGCGCCACGGCATGAGTGATTACAAGAGGGTTCATGTTGCGAGAAGCTTCGTTCTCATATTCAAGGTCTTCAAGAAGGAGAGGTTTATCCTTTTCGACAGGTTCGACCACCATGACAACATATACGAGAGATGATTTTTGCCTCGCCAAAACCTGCCTTGTCAGTGAGTGTCACTTGTTGATGAGCCTGTTTTGCTGTTTGCTCCATTTTTTGTTGGGTGTTTTTTTGAGCCACTTGGCGTATGAGTCCACGAATTTGAGGCGCTCTTCGCGGTTTTGCCGCTTTTCCTCTTCCATGTCCTCAAAATCCTTTTTTGTCAGGGTAGGTATTTTTTCCATAGTATTTTCTCC